>NCKG01000201.1:0-3967 GCA_002279095.1 Cellulomonas sp. 14-74-6 | reverse complement strand
AGATGACCTCGTCCAGGTCGAACCGCGCGGCCGCCTCGCTCGCCGCCACCAGGTGACCGTGGTGCACGGGGTCGAACGTCCCGCCCATGACGCCAACGCGTGGTCGAGGCATGGGCGGCGCGACGACGCCGGAGGTCAGTGCTTCGAGCCCGCGTGACGGAACGCGGACGTGATCAGCAGCAGGGCGGCGAGCCCCACGAACGCGCCGATGCCGAACACGGGTGCGGGGAACGGCAACGTGGCGCCTGCGGCCTCCTGGGCGGCGATCAGCGCAGCCTGCACGGGAACCTCCAGCGGTCGGGACGGGACGGCCAGTCTCTCACGGGTGCGGGACGGGTCACGGGCGGACGTGCCCGTCGCCGTGCACCACCCACTTGGTGGTGGTGAGCTCCGCGAGGCCCATGGGGCCCCTGGCATGCAGCTTCTGGGTGGAGATGCCGATCTCGGCGCCCAGCCCCAGCTGACCGCCGTCCGTGAACCGCGACGACGCGTTCACCATCACGGCGGCGGAGTCGACCTCCGCGACGAACCGCTCGGACGCGGCCAGGTCGCGGGTGCAGATCACCTCGGTGTGGCCCGTGCTCCACGTACGGATGTGCTCGAGCGCCTCGTCGAGCGAGTCGACCACGCGTACGGCGATGTCCAGCGAGAGGTACTCGGTGGCCCAGTCGACGTCCGTGGCTGGGACCGCGGTGACCCCGTCGGGCGCCAGCTCGAGGGTCCGTTCGTCACCATGCACCGTCACCCCGGCGTGCCCGAGCGCGGCCAGTGCGGACGGCAGGAAGGCCGCTGCGGCGTCGGTGTGCACCAGCAGGGTCTCGAGCGCGTTGCAGACGCCGACGCGCTGCGTCTTGCCGTTCAGCAGGATGGCGGTCGCCGCCTGCGCGTCCGCTGTCGCGTCGACGTACAGGTGGCAGTTGCCCACGCCGGTCTCGATCACCGGGACGCTCGCTTCGCGCACCACCGTGGCGATCAGGTCCGCGCCGCCACGCGGTACCAGGACGTCGACCAGGCCGCGCGCATGCATCAGCGCGACCGCACCCTCCCGTCCGTACCGGTCGATCGACTGGACCAGGTCGGCCGGGAGCCCCTCGGCCTCCAGCGCCTCGCCGAGCACCCTGACGACCACCTGGTTGCTGTGCGCCGCGGCGCCACCGCCACGGAGGACGACCGCGTTCCCGCTCTTCAGCGCCAGACCGGCGGCGTCCACGGTGACGTTCGGCCTGGCCTCGTAGATCATGCCGACCACACCCATCGGCACGCGCACCTGCCGCAGCCGCAGCCCGTTGGGCAGCGTGGAGCCGCGGACCACCTCACCGACCGGGTCGGGCAGGCCGGCGAGCTCGCGCAGCGCGTCGGCGATGCCGGACAGGCGCGGCGCCGTCAGCGTGAGCCGGTCCAGCAGACCGGCGCTGAGGCCGGCGGCGCGTCCGGCGGCCAGGTCCAGCTCGTTGGCCGCGAGGATCTCGTCCGTCGCGGCCAGCACGGCGTCCGCCATCGCGTGCAGCGCCGCGTCCTTGGTGGACCTGGTCGCGGTGGCCAGCGCCCGCGAGGCCGTCTTGGCACGCCGCGCGATCTCACGGACCTGGGCGTCCACGTCGCCGGTGCGCCCGGCCGGCGCCACGGCAGCGGCGTCGAGGGAGAGGGTCATCGGTCCAGGGTAGCCCGGGGCCGCCGGCGCATGAGGATCAGGTCGTCCCGATGGACGAGCTCGCGGTCGTACCCCGGTCCGAGCTCGGCGCGCAGGTCCTTCGTGCTGCGTCCGAGCAGGTCAGGGACCTCTTCTGCGGAGTAGGCGACGAGCCCCCGCCCGACGACCGTGCCGTCCGGTGCGACGAGCTCGACCGGGTCGCCGGCCTCGAACTCGCCGTCGAAACCGGTGACCCCGGCCGGGAGCAGCGACGTGTGCCGCTCGACCAGCGCCCGCACGGCACCGTCGTCCAGCACGAGCCGCCCCCGGGTCCGCGCGGCGTGCGCCAGCCACAGCAGCCGCACGGACGAGCGCCGCCCGGTGGCGGCGAACCACGTGCCGACGTCCTCGCCGGCGAGTGCCGCGGCCGCCTGGGCAGCGGAGGTCAGCAGCACGGGGACGCCCGACTGGGTCGCGATCGTCACCGACTCGAGCTTGGTCACCATGCCGCCGGTGCCCACCGTGCTCCCCCGGCTGGTCACGTCGACGCCCTCGATGTCGGCCGGACCGGCGACCAGGGGGATGCGGACGCTGCCCTCCCGGTCGGGTGGGCCCGTGTAGAGCCCGTCCACGTCGGTGAGCAGCACCAGCGCGTCCGCGTGCACCAGGTGCGACACGAGGGCGGCCAGGCGGTCGTTGTCGCCGAACCGGATCTCGTCGGTCGCGACGGCGTCGTTCTCGTTGATCACCGGCACCACGCCGAGGTCCAGCAGCCGGGCCAGGGCGCGGTAGGCGTTGCGGTAGTGGCCACGACGCACCGTGTCGTCGGCCGTCAGCAGCACCTGGGCGACGCGGTGCTGGTGGGCCGCGAACGCCCGCGTGTAGTGGGCGATCAGCAGGCCCTGGCCGACGGAGGCGGCCGCCTGCTGGGTGGCCAGGTCGCGCGGGCGCGCGACGAGCCCCAGCGGCCCCATGCCGGCGGCGATGGCGCCCGACGACACCAGCACCACCTGTCCCCCGGCACCGAGCCGGGCGGCCAGCGCGTCGACGAGGGCGCGCAGCCGTTCCGGCTCGAGGTGGCCGGTGCCGTCCGTCAGGGACGACGACCCGACCTTCACCACGATCCGGTGGGCGGCGGGCAGCTGGGCCCTGGTCTGCAGCGAGGCGGCGCTCACGGCGGGCATTCTCCCGCGCACCGGCGTGCCGCCGCGCCGACGGTCACCGGTCGGGATCGGTCCAGACGCCGGCCTCGCGCTCGGCCCACAGCTCGTCGCGCGCGGCGGTCTTGGCGTCCATCCGCTCCTTGAACTCCGCACGCTTCTGGCCACGGGTCGGCCGCGAGTGGTCGTCCAGCCGCATGTCGGTGCCGCGGGGGCCACCGAGCAGCTCCGTGCCGGTCAGCAGCGTCGGCTCCCAGTCGAACACGACGGCGTTCGTCTCCGGTCCGATCCGCACCTCGTCACCTGCCACCGCACCGGCCTCGTAGAGCGCCTCCTCGACGCCGAGCCGGGCGAGCCGGTCCGCCAGGTAGCCGACGGCCTCGTCGTTGCTGAAGTCCGTCTGCCGCACCCAGCGCTCGGGCTTGGCGCCGCGCACCGCGAACCACACCTGACCGGCCGACTCGCGCCGCGTCACGGTGAAGCCGGCCTCGTCCACGGCGCGCGGGCGTAGCACCACGCGGGTCGCCTCGGGCTGCGGCGCCGCGGCACGCGCGGCCTCGACCCGCTCGGCGAGGGCGAACTCGAGGGACCGCAGCCCCTCGTGGCTCGCCGTGGAGACCTCGAACACGGGCAGGCCGCGGTCGACCAGGATGGGCCGCACCAGCTCGGCGAGGTCACGCGCCTCCGGCACGTCGATCTTGTTCAGCACGACGATCCGGGGCCGCTGCATCAGCGGCACGCGGCCACCCTCGATGCCGAGGTCGCCGGCGTAGGCGCCGAGCTCGGCCTCGATCACGTTGAGGTCGCTGACCGGGTCCCGCCCGGGCTCGAGCGTGGCGCAGTCGACCACGTGCACC
Organism: Cellulomonas sp. 14-74-6; assembly: GCA_002279095.1. Classification (GTDB taxonomy): domain Bacteria; phylum Actinomycetota; class Actinomycetes; order Actinomycetales; family Cellulomonadaceae; genus Cellulomonas. The sequence goes on along the minus strand of NCKG01000201.1, from coordinate 320 downwards.
ACCACGGCGCACCGCTCGATGTGCCGCAGGAACTCCAGGCCGAGGCCCTTGCCCGCCGACGCACCGGGGATCAGTCCCGGCACGTCCGCGACGGTGTACCGGGAAGCACCGGCCTGCACGACCCCCAGGTTGGGCACCAGGGTGGTGAACGGGTAGTCGGCGATCTTGGGGCGCGCTGCGGACATGGCCGCGACCAGGGAGGACTTGCCCGCGCTCGGGAACCCGACCAGGGCGACGTCCGCGATCGACTTGAGCTCGAGGACCACGTCGGCGGCCTCGCCCGGCTCGCCCAGCAGCGCGAACCCGGGCGCCTTACGCCG
>NCKG01000200.1:0-3991 GCA_002279095.1 Cellulomonas sp. 14-74-6 | reverse complement strand
CCGCGCAGCGCGACCGCCTGCGGGTGCTGGCGAACCGACTCGGCCTGCTGGTCACCGGGTCGAGCGACTACCACGGTGCCGGCAAGCCGAACGTGCTGGGAGAGAACCTCACCGACCCGGCGGTGCTGGCGGCGATCGAGGAGCGGGGAAGCATGCCGGTGGTCCGGCCGTGAGGGCCGTGCTGAACGTCCAGCTGCTGCTGTCGGCGTTCGTCACGCTGTTCGTGATCATGGACCCGCCGGGGACCGTGCCGATCTTCCTGGTGCTGACCGGGGCGATGAACCGCACGCAGCGCGTGCGGGCGGCCCGGCAGGCGATCCTCGTCGCGTTCGGCGTGATCGTCGGGTTCGCCCTGTTCGGTCAGCAGCTGCTCACCTACCTCCACGTGTCGCTGCCGGCGCTGCAGGCGGCGGGTGGCCTGCTGCTGCTCGTCGTCGCGATGGAGCTGCTCACCGGGAAGATGGACGACGAGCCCGCGCCGGACGTGGCCCGCGGCAACATCGCCATGGTGCCGCTCGGCACCCCGCTGCTCGCCGGTCCGGGCGCGATCGTCGCGACGATGGTGTTCGCGCAGCAGGCGCGCACCGCCGGTGACTGGATCGCCATCGCGCTGGCCGTGGTCGGCGTGCACATCTGCCTCTACCTGGCGATGCGGTTCGCCAACGCGATCCACCGGGTGCTCGGTGACTCGGGGACCATGCTGGTCAGCCGGATCGCCGGTCTGCTGCTGGCGGCGATCGCGGCGCAGCTGCTGGCGGACGCCGTGCTCACCTTCGCCCGGCAGGTGTGACCGGATCACTGCGACCGCCGGACGGGCGGGTTCCGCTGCAACCCTGACGACGGGCCGCCGCCGCACCCGAAGGTGCGGGCGACGGCCCGTTCGTCGTCCCGGACGCGGTTCGGGCTCAGCCCTCGGAGCCGGCCTCCGCGGTGGCGCCTGCGGTGCCCTCGACCGGGCGGCCGCCACGCGTGCGCCGGCGGTTGCGCGACCGACGCTTGCGCGTGCCGTCGGCGGACGTCGCGTCGCCGCCCGCCGCGGCTGCCTCAGCGGCAGGAGCGGCGTCCGGCGTGCGGGTGCGCTCGTCGCCACCCCGTCCCTGGGACCGGCCCTCGGGCCGGCCGCCGGAGCGCTGCCGGCTCCGCTCGCCGTGACCACCCCGAGGACCGTCGCCACGGCCACCGCGGCCGCGAGGCCCGTCGTGCTTCGGCGCACCGCCGTGCTTGCCGGTCTCGCCGAGGTCCTCGAGCACCTCCGCCGCCAGGCCCTCGCGGGTCTGCTGCGACTTCGGCAGCCGACCGGTGATGCCCTCGGGGACGTCGAGGTCCTCGCGCACGTGGGGCGAGGAGGAGTAGGTCTCCACGGGCTCGGGGATGCCGAGCTCGAGCGCCTTGTCGATCAGGCCCCAGCGCGGCACGTCGTCCCAGTCGACGAAGGTCACCGCGGTGCCCTTGTGCCCCGCGCGGCCGGTGCGGCCGGTGCGGTGCAGGTAGATCTTCTCGTCCTCGGGGCACTGGTAGTTGATGACGTGCGTGACGTCCTCGACGTCGATGCCGCGGGCGGCGACGTCGGTCGCGACCAGCACGTCGACCTTGCCGTGCCGGAACGCGCGCAGCGCCTGCTCACGGGCACCCTGGCCGAGGTCGCCGTGGATGGCGCCAGCGGCGAAGCCGCGTTCGTTCAGCTCGTCCGCCACCTTGGCGGCGGTCCGCTTGGTGCGCGCGAAGACGATGGTCAGGCCACGGCCGCGGGCCTGCAGGATGCGGGCGAGCAGCTCGACCTTGTCCAGCGCGTGGGCGCGGTAGGCGACCTGGTGGATGTTCTTGACGGTCTTCGAGTCGTCGTCCGGGTCGCTGGCACGGATGTGCGTCGGCTGGCTCATGTAGCGGCGGGCCATCGCGACGACCGCGCCCGGCATGGTGGCCGAGAACAGCATGGTGTGGCGGCTGGCGGAGGTGGCGCCGAGCAGCCGCTCGACGTCGGGGAGGAAGCCGAGGTCCAGCATCTCGTCGGCCTCGTCCAGCACCACGGTGCGGGCGTGGGACAGGATCAGGCTGCGCTGCGTGAGCAGGTCGATCATGCGGCCGGGGGTGCCGACCACCACCTCGGCACCGCGGGCGAGCGCCTCGACCTGCGGCTCGTAGGCGCGGCCGCCGTACACCTGCACGATGCGGACCTTGCGGGTCGCGGCCGCCATCGCGAGGTCGCCGGCCACCTGGACGGCCAGCTCGCGGGTGGGGACGACGACGAGCGCCTGCGGCTTGCCCGGCGCGGTCAGGTCGGCGTAGCCGTCCTCGTCGGGCGCGATGACGTGCTCGAGCAGCGGGATGCCGAAGCCGAGGGTCTTGCCGGTGCCCGTCTTGGCCTGGCCGATGATGTCGTGGCCGGCCAGCGCGACCGGCAGCGTCATCGCCTGGATGGGGAACGGGTGCGTGATGCCGTGCGACGCGAGCGCGGCGACGGTCTCGGGGCGGATGTCGAAGTCGGCGAACGAGGCGTCGACGGCCTGCACGGAGGAGGACGCGCGGGAGTAGGCGCCGACGGGCGTCGCCACGGCGTCCGCGGCGGTGAGCATGGTGTCAGCCGGCTGCTGATCGGTGGTGGTCACGTGGACTCTTCACTGCGAAGGGTGGCGGCGGGCGGCGGCCAGGGCGGCCACGGCGTGTCGCCTGGCACCCCGGACGCGGCGGCGGCGCCACGCGGGTTGGCCGGCAGCCGATCGTGGAATTCCGCCTCACGCACGACGTCCGGTCCGTGCGGACCGGGGCCGGGGAGGTGGGCCACCTCGCAGGGGTGGACCCGAGATGCAAGACGACCGGGCAACCGATGTACGGGCGCGAGTCTACCGGACACCGGTGGCGCCGCCCGGTGCACCGGGCGTTACCCTCCAAGGATGACCGCCGACGCAGCCGTCCCCGCCCCGCAGACGTCCGCCCCGGCGTCCGCCGCGACCCCGGCCGCCGACGTCGGGACCCAGGCCGCCGACGCGGTGGAGCTGCTGGGCCTCGTCGCGCAGGTGGCGCACACCGAGTTCGTCCGGCTCGCAGCCGACTCCCAGGCGGCGCCCTCCATGGAGCAGCGCCTGGCGCTGAGCCGGTGCGCCGCCGAGTGCGTCCAGGGGCGTGACCGGGTGCTCGACCGGATCGCCGAGCTCGGGGCCGACCCGGTGGCGGCCATGGCGCGGCACGAGCACGTGATGGACGACTTCGACGCCCGGACGGCGCCCGGGTCGTGGTGGGAGCGACTGCTGACCGCGTACGTCGGCTACGGCGTCGCCGACGACTTCTGCCGGCTCGCCGCCGAGGGGCTGGACGAGCGCTCGCGGACCCTCGTCCTCGAGGTGCTCGGTGCCGGGTCGCCCGCCGAGCTGGCGGCCGCGGAGCTGGACGCCGCGTCCGCGCAGGACACGGTGCTGGCTGCTCGGCTGGCGCTGTGGGGTCGGCGTCTGGTGGGCGAGTCGCTCAGCGTGGTGCAGCGGCTCCTGGCGCAGCGGCCCGCGCTGGAGCGGCTGCTGCACGCGGCCCGCAGCGGGCACGGGGCGGAGTCCGCGGAGGCGGAGCCGACGACGGCGAACGCACGGCCCCGGGCCGGCGAGAGCGCCGCGGTGCTCGGTGAGCTGACCGCCGAGCACACCCGGCGAATGAACCGGCTGCGCCTCACCGCCTGAGCGGCTCGGCGCAGCCGTCGTGCGCCGACGTCAGATGGTCCCGAAGCCGACCCGCGGCCGGGACTCCGCGCCGATCTCGACGTAGCCGAGGGTCGCGGTCGGCACGATGACCCGTCGTCCCTTGCTGTCCACCAGCTCCAGCGCCGCCTTGCCGGCGAGCGCGGCGGCGACGGCGGCGGCGACCTCGTCCGACGTCTGGTCGGACTCGAGCGTGATCTCCCGGGGCAGGTTCTGCACGCCGATCGTGATGTCCACCGTTCCTCCTCCTGTCCGGTGCGGGAGCCCACCGTCGTCGTCCCCGTCGTCGGGGTGGCGCTCGGGTTCGT
>NCKG01000199.1:0-4000 GCA_002279095.1 Cellulomonas sp. 14-74-6 | reverse complement strand
GAACGTGGTGCTCAGCTCGCGGGACCGGGTGCCGGCCGTCATCAGGAGGCCTTGGTGATGGTGTGCACCGGAGGCGCGGCGGCCGGGGCGGCGGCGGGTGCTGGAGCCGCCGGGCGGGCAGGCGCCTTGGCGGGCGCGGCGGGTGCCGGTGCCTGTGCCGCTGGAGCGCGGGCGGCGGGCGCCGCGGCGCGCGCAGCCGCCGCCTGCAGGTCCAGGGTCGCCTGGAGCGCCACGATGCGGGCGCGTGCGTCCGGGATCGCCGCGAGTGCGGCCGCCACCTGCGGGTCCGGGGTCGCGGACGCCACGGGCACCGGCGGTGCGGTCGGCACGGCGGCCGGCTCGTGGGACGCCGCCCAGGCGACTCCGCCACCGAACCCGCCCACGCTCAGCGGGACCAGCCCGAGGGCCGCGAGGCGCCGGACCTGACGCCCGCGGTCAGTCATCGGACCCGGAGCCGTCGTGCGCGGCCGACTCGTGCCCTCCGGACTCGTTCTCGGGCTGCTCGGGCTCGTGGGCGACGGTGGGGGCCTGCTGCACGGGGGCGACGTCCGGTGCAGGAGCCGGGCTGTCGTCGACCGGTCCGGGCGCCGCCGCTGTCGCGACCGGAGCCGGCACCTGCGCCGCGGCTGCCTCGAGCCGGGCGAGCTGCTCCTGCAGGTCGTGCGCCTCCTGGTTCAGCGCCACCACCTGCGGGTCGCCGGTCTGGTCGGTGATCGCCGAGGGTGCGGGCTGCGGCGAGCCGGTCGCGGCGTAGGCGGCGGTGAGCGCACCGGCGCCGATGAGAGCGACGCCCGCCGTGCCGGCGAGTGCGGTACGAACGGTCCAACGCATGAGGGTCCTCCTTCGTCCGACGGCCCGGGCGGCGTCGTCGAGGAGCAGCGTGCGGAGGGCGGCGTGAGGTCCGCGGCAACCGGCGGCTAAGAGTGGGTTAACGCCGACGGGAGGACCAGGGCGAACCGGGCACCTCGCCCCTCGAGCCCGGGTCCGACCTCGAGCCGCCCGCCGGCCCGCTCGGCAGTCCGCTGCGCCACGTCGACCCCGAGACCGGTGGAGCCGGTCCCCGACCGCCCGCGCTGCGTGAGAGCGCCATCGGCCAGTCCCGGGCCTGCGTCCGCGACGGCTACCACGACGACCCCGGGGCCCCGGTGCACCGTGAGCGCGAGCGCCGTCCCGGTAGGGGTGTGCCGCAGGACGTTGTCCACCAGCACGTCCAGCGCGGCGCCGAGCTCGGCCGCGCCGACGTCGACCGGAGTGGGCCCGGGTGGCACGTCCACGGTCAGTGGACGGCCCTGGTGGACGGCGAGCACACCCCAGAACGTGGCGCGGGCGCGGACCACCTCCGCCGCGTCGCACGCCGCCGGCTGCCGTGGGTCGTGGGTGCGGGCGGCGTGGATGACGGTGTCGACCGCGACGACCAGTCCGTCGACGTGCGCACCCACCCGAGCACGCTCCCCGGGGTCGGCCAGGAGGTCGACGTCGAGGCGGAGCGCCGTGATGGGGGTGCGCAGCCGGTGCGAGAGGTCCGCGACCAGCTCGCGCTCGTCCGCGAGCAGACCGGCGACCCGGTCGCCGAGCCCGTTCAGCACCGCACCCACCGACACGATCTCGGCCGGACCGCTCGGCGCCACCCGGGCTCCGAGGTCACCGGAACCGAGACGTTCGGCGACGTCCGCCAGGTCGCGCACGGAGCGGGACAGCCGGGCGGCGATCCGGTCCCCCGCGAACGCCGTGACGACCAGCAGCACGACGCCCACCAGGGCGAGCACGCTCCAGGCGCGCATCACCCCGGCGGTGAGCAGCGCATCGGGTACGAAGGTGCGCACCACGGCGGTGCCGGCGGGACCCCCGACCGGCAGCAGCACCTCGACACCACCGTCGACCCTCGCGGTCAGCGCACGCCCGAGGGTGGCGAGGTCGACGGACGGGCTGCGCGACGCCTGCGCACCGACGACGCTGCCGTCGGGCAGGAACACGCTGGTGCGCCGGGCCCCGCCGTTCACGGCGAGCAGGGTGGCCTGCAACCGCGACGGGTCCTGGGCGACCACCCCCGTGAACATCGCCACCTGCTGGGCGTCCTGGCGCGCACCGGTCAGCGCCCGCTCGGCGGCGAGCGAGCGGGCCAGCAGCCCGAGCGGCACCAGGAAGGCGACGAGCATCACCGAGGTCATCGCCAGGCCGTAGCGCACCAGGAGGCTTCTCACGACGGCGGCACCAGCTTGACGCCCACCCCGCGCACCCGGTGCAGGTAGACCGGCTCCTCCGCCGTCTCGCCGAGCTTGCGCCGCAGCCAGTGCAGGTGCACGTCCACCGTCTTGTCCGCACCGCCGTACGGCTGGTTCCACACCTTGGCCAGCAGCACCCGCTTCGCGACCACCTCGCCGCTGCGCTCGGCCAGGTAGGCCAGCAGGTCGAACGCCTTGGGACTGAGCTCCAGGGGGTTGCCGTCCAGGGTGACGGTCCGGGACCGCACGTCGATCACCAGCCCGCCGACCACCAGGGGCCCGGCCGGGCGGCCGTGGTCGGAGCGGCGCAGCACCGCCCGGATCCGCGCCTCGAGCTGGTCGGCCGCGAAGGGCTTGACCAGGTAGTCGTCGGCACCCGCGTCGAGCACGGCGACGATCCCCGCACCCTCGTCGCGCGCGCTGATCACGATCACCGGCACCTGCGACACGGCGCGGATCATCGCCAGCAACGCCGCACCGTCCAGGTCCGGCAGCCCCAGGTCCAGCAGCACCACGTCCGGCGGGTGGTCCACCAGGCTCTGCAGCCCCTGCAGGGCGTTGGGTGCGGTCATCGTGGAGTGCGCGCGCGCCGACAGGGACCGCACCAACGCGGTCCGGATCGTCACGTCGTCCTCGACGATGAGCACGTCCGCCACGTCCCGGAACCTAGGCCATCGGTGGACGGCGGCGGCTGTCCTGCCGCACCGCCGAGCGGATCTTGCGGCCGCCTTAACGTTCTCTTGGCCCTGACGTGGGCGACCATGGACCGTGCCGCGCAGCAGCCCGAGAACCGGCCGGCGGTGGACGCCGTCCGGACGGCCGCGCGCAGGCGCGGGTTCCGGGCCACGGCGGACCGGCGCGATCGCCGCCTCCGCGTGGCTGGTCGGGGTCGCCGTCACCGGGCTGATCGCCAGCCGCGCGGTCGCCGTGCTCGACACCGACACGTCGCGCTCCGGGGTGCTGTCCCGCACCGAGGTGGACCGGGCGCTGGTGGCCGCCCGTGCAGCCGCCGCGGGCACCGGCACGTCGCCGGCGGCGACACCCACCACCGGCCCAGCCACCCCCACCGCCGGCCCCGTTCCGGAGCCGAGCGCCCCCGTGACCCCCGCCGCGCCGGCGCGCCCCGCGCCCAGCACCGCCGCGCCCGCACCTACGCCGGCCGCGGTGGCACGCACCTGGACCGTCCCGGGCGGGACGGTCGCGGCCTCGTGCACCGGCTCGGCGATCTCGCTGCTCTACGCGACGCCGCTCGACGGCTGGACCGTCGAGGTGGGCGCCGCCGGTCCGGACCACCTCGAGGTGGAGCTGCGGCAGTCCGGCGCCGAGACGAAGGTCACCGCGGTGTGCGCGGGAGGTGTGCCGCAGCAGACGGTCACCCAGGGCACACCCGACGGGGCCGGCGACCACTCCTCCTCCGACGGCTGAGGCGGTCGACCGCCGGAGGAGAGGCGGCCACGCGGTCGCGTCAGACGGTGAACGCGGCGACGCGGGTGCGCAGGTCGGCCGAGAGGCGGGCCAGCTTGGCCACGGAGTCGCCCATCTGCCCCAGCACCTGCGAGCTGGTGGACGCCGCGGAGGCGACCGCGGTGATGTTCTGCGCGATCTCCCCCGACCCGGTCGCCGCCTCGGTCACCCCACGGGACATCTCGTTGGTCGTGGCGGTCTGCTCCTCCACCGCTGAGGCGATCGTCATCTGGTGATCGTTGATCGCCGCCACGATCGACCCGATCTGCCCGATCGAGGTCACCGCCCCCGCCGTGTCCGCCTGGATCGTCTCC
>NCKG01000198.1:0-4001 GCA_002279095.1 Cellulomonas sp. 14-74-6 | reverse complement strand
CCGCGCCGCGAGCGCGTCGGCTGCTCCTCGTCGTGCGCTCGGCGCTCGGCTGGCTGCTCCTGTCGGCAGGGCTGTGGCTCGTCTGGCCTTCCACGCTCGGCGGCTGCACCACGCTGACGGTGATCTCCGGCCACTCGATGGAGCCGACCTACTACACCGGCGACCTGGTCGTGGCGCGCTGCGGCACGCCGACCGTCGGCGACGTGGCCGTGTACCGGCCGAGCGCCGTCAGCAGGTCGGCGCGCATCATCCACCGGGTTGTCGGTGGCGACGCCACCGTCGGGTTCCAGATGAAGGGTGACAACAACACCTTCCTCGACCCGTTCACCCCCCGGCAGGCCGACGTGGTCGGTGTGGCGGTGCTGCGCATCCCGCAGGTGGGCCGGGTGAGCGCCCTCGTCTTCAACCCCTGGGTGTGGGTCGGGGTGCTGCTCGCGGCCGCCGTGCTGCTCATCTGGCCCTCCGACGGCACGAGTGGGTCCCCTGAGGCCGAGCTCGAGGCCGACGTCGAGCCGGCCGAGCAGCCCGACGCGGAGCTGCCCGTGCCGGCGGGGAGCCCCCGGTGAGCGGATCACCTCGGCACCGCTCGCGTGCGGCCCGCGTGCAGCGGCGCACCGCCGTTGTCGCGGTGCTGCTCGCGCTCGTCGTCGCCGTGCTCGGCACGGTCCAGGCGCAGGCGGCGAGCCTGCCCGTGCTGTTCGCGCCCTACGTGCTGCACTCGTCCGCGTTCACGCGGGCCTGCACCGGGCCGGTGCAGGTGCGCCCCAGCGGCAACGTGGACGGCTACGGCAGGTACACGCATGTGACGGTCACCGGTCTGAGCGGCACCTGCGGCACCGGTTACCTGGGTCTGCGCACCGCCTCGGGCACCGTGATCGCGGACGGCACCGCGACAGTGGCCAGCGGTGGCTTCACGCTCACCGTGCCGGCGTTCACCCCGCCGTCCGGCACCGACGGCAAGGCCGTCGTGACCGTGGACACGTGGCCGGTGTCCGCCACCTGGGCCCCGCCGACCAACCCGCTCGGCACGTGCGTGGCGATCGATGCCAGCACCGGTCAGCGGAACGGCGACTGCACCGTCACGGACATCTCCGTGCAGGCCGTCTGGGGTCGCCCGGGGCGCCGGACGATCAACCTCAACGTCACGCTGAGCGGCTCGTACCCGACCGACTGGTTCCAGCAGAAGTACGAGGTGGTGCTCAACCTGGCGGGCGTGGTCCCGGCGAACTGGCAGTGGAGCACGTCCAGCGCCTCGGGCAACAGCTGGACCGAGTACCCGGGGGCGCAGTGCTCGGACCTGCCGCTGCTGCACACCTACGCCCCCGCGTGGGCCTGGTTCGGCCAGCCGGTGTTCCTCCAGCTGAACGAGAGCGGCCGGGGCGGCCTGTGCTCCTGACGGCCGCCGGATCCGGCGGCTGCTCCGAACGGGTGGTCGCGATGGGCGATTCCTCAGGAGCTGGGCAGTTGGGGCCGATCCCCCGGTTCGTCGCGGCTGACCGCGATGCGTCGGCTTTGTGCACATTCTTCGAAAGGAATTCACCCCCGGGAAAGGATTCTCGCCTCGCTGCCCCTGGGTGGTAGCACCTAGCCTGAGGTCGTCAGCAGGACGCTGACACGTCGGCTCGTCCGACGCGCCGCCCACGGAGGGGAGGCGACGTGACACAGGTGTCGGCACGGCTGCCCGCGCTGGGACGTGCGCTGCGGCTGCGCCGGGCGCGGGTCCAGCTCGCGGCGACTCTCGCCGCGTTCGCCGCAGCGGGCCTGTACGCCTCCGCCCAGGCGGCGGCTCAGGCCCCGGGGGCTGCCGCCCCTCCCGGCTGTGGCGGTGGCGACGTGCGGTGGGCCTACGAGACGACGCTGGTCCCCGGTCCGGAGGGCGGCTTCTCGATCGACGGCATCCGCATGCACGCGGTACCCGCCGCCTGCATCGGCCGCCGGGTGGCGATCACCTACAGTGCCGATGCCACCGTGGTGCGCACCGCCGTGGCCACCCTGTCCGAGGGTGTGATCGACCGGGTGGACCGGTCCGCGACGGGCACCGTCGTGGTGACGTCGGCCGCCTGGGCTCCGCTGCCGTAGGCCTCTGCCTCGCGGTGGACCCCGTGCCCGCCGTCGACCGCGGCACGGCACCGCCGCTCACCAGCCCAGGGCGTCGATCGCCGCGACCTCCTCGGCCGTCAGCTGCAGGTCGAGCGCCGCGAGGTTCTCCTCGAGGCGGGCCAGGTGCGTGGTCTTGGGGATCACCACCACGTCGTGCGCCAGGTGCCAGGCCAGCACCACCTGGGCCGGCGTCGCGTCGTGCGCCGCGGCGGCCTTGGTGATCGCCTCCGATGCCAGGTCGGTCCGCTTCAACGGCGAGTAGCCCTCGACGGCGATGCCGCGCTCGCGGTGGGCGTCCAGCAGCTCGGGGTCGTGGTCGGCGGGGCTGTACGGGATCTGGTTGACCGCCGGTGCCTCACCGGTCGCCTCGATCAGCTGGTCGATCTGCGGGATCGAGTAGTTGGACACCCCGATCGACCTGGTCAGGCCCTCGTCGCGGGCGCGGCGCAGCTCTTGCCACACCTCGGGTGTCGCCTTGCCGCGGGGCGGCCAGTGGATGAGCCACAGGTCGACGTGGTCCGTGCCCAGCGCGGCGAGCGACTCGAGGATCGTCCGGCGCTCCCGGCCGGCGTGCTCGGGCGGCAGCTTGGTGGTGAGGAACACGTCGTCCCGGTCGATGTCCACCAGCGACAGCGCACGTCCCACCTGCCCCTCGTTCCCGTAGCCGGTGGCGGTGTCCAGGTGCCGGTAGCCCAGCTCCAGGGCGCCGCTGACGGCACGAACCGCCTCGTCGCCGGTGGACTGCCAGGTGCCGAGGCCGAGCATGGGGATGGTGCCGCCGGGCAGGGCCAGGGTGGGGGAGGACGTCATGCAGCCATCCTCGTCGCCACCCCCGCCGAGCCGCACCTGGAGGGCGTGGCGACGCCCGGATGCACCGTGGCCCGGGCCGTGGCACAGCCCGTGCACAGCCGGGAACACCGGCGTGTCGCGCATCGTTGTGCCAGCCGAGATGAAGCGATACGAAGACCTCGAGAACGACGACGGCACCGTCGTCCGGTACCGGCGCCACGACAACGGCGGCGGTCTCATCGGTGCGGGCGCGCACGTGGCACCGGATGCCTACGTGGCGGCCACCGCGTGGGTGGACCCGGGCGCGCACGTGAACGCGGGCGCCCACCTGGGCGACCACGTGTGGCTGGAGCGCGGTGCGGTGGTGCACACCGGTGCGCGGCTCGGCAGCCACGTGCACGTGGAGGCGGACGCGGTGGTGGGTGCGGGTGCGCGCCTCGGCACGCGGGTGACCGTCGGCGCCGGCGCACGGGTGGAGCCCGGTGTCGTCGTGCACTCCGACCAGACGATCCCGGCGGGCGCGCTCGTCCGGCGCTCGGCCTCCCGCCCCGTCGCCGCCTGAGCGAAGCACCTTCCGGCGCGGGCTGATCGCGCCGCCACGACGCCGTCCGCCCTGCCGGGCAGAGGCGTCAGTCGTCGTCGGGCAGCTCCGCGCGTCCCGGTGACGACGTGGACCGCGGCCCCGCACCGGTGATGCCCAGCTCGTCCACCAGGAACAGGAACGCCCGGCCGTACGGGTGCTCGCCGACCTCCTCGCGCACGCGGTCCCAGTCGATCTGCTCGCGCAGGGCCCGCGCCGTGGGCAGCAGCCACGTGAAGTCGCAGTAGTGCTCTCCGAGCACGCGCATCTTCGCCGAGACGATCTCGGTGGCCTGCAGCACGGGCATCCGCACCGCGAGGACCTCGAGCTCCTCGGCGCTCGCCAACATCTGGTGCGTGATCGGCTCACCGACCATCCGGAACAGCACGTCGATCAGCTGGCCGTGGTGGTACGCCTTGAACAGCCAGTTCTCCGCCGGCTGCACCACGTCCAGGCCGGCCGCGGTCAGCGCCTCCTTGGCGCGGCCCACGTCCTCCTCCGTCACGGCGAAGTCCGCGTCGTGGCTCGGTTC
>NCKG01000197.1:0-4006 GCA_002279095.1 Cellulomonas sp. 14-74-6 | reverse complement strand
CACCGAGGCCCGTGGTGCGCGGCGGGAGCACGACGAAGCCCGAGGCGACCCCGGACAGCTCCACCGGCGCGGCGGCGCTGCGGTGCAGGCTCAGCACCGCGCCGGCGCTGCGAAGCACCGTGGTCGCCGCGGCTGGGCTACGGCGCGACGTGGCCGGCGCCCCCGCGACGCTGCGGTGCACGGTCAGCGCCGCGCCGGCGCTGCCGTGGGACGTGGGCGCCGCGGAGCCGCGGCGCACGGCTGTCGAGGCGGCGAACTCGACAGGCCCGGCGGAGCCCGCCACGGCTGCGCCGAGCACTGCGCGTGCGCTGCGTCGGACGTCACCCGGCGCAGGTGCCGAGACGGGCGTCGGGCGGCCTCCGGCGGCCACGAGCGGACGGACCGTCGTTGCCGCCGGGTCGGCTCGCCGGCGCATCGGCGCACGTGGGCGGTCCGGTCCGCCCGGTCGGTTCGGCGAGGCAGGCGAGCCGGGTCCGTCCGGACCGACGATGCCGAGCGACCACGAGCGGCTCCCGGGCGCGGCCTGGACCCGCCGCACCGCTACCGCTGGGCGTCCGTCCGTCGGCACGCCGGCCCGCGTCCCGGGCCCGGCCGGCACCGGCAGCACTCCTCGCGACGCCACCCGGTGCAGCGACGCCCCACCAGCGATGGACGGCCCACCGGTCAGGGCTGCTGCGCGGCGGCCCGCACCGGCCGCGACGCCACGATCGGCCGCGGCGGTCAGGGCTCCTGCGTGGCGGGCGGACGCGACGGCCGATGCTCCCCCGTTGCGCACCGCGCGTCCGGCACTCGCCGCACCGCCGACCAGCCCGACGTCGGCGCCGTGCCCGACGGCCAACCGGCCGATCGTCACCGGCAGCCCGCTGTACCGATGCACGCTCGCGGCCCGTCGTGCACGCCGCGACGGCCCGTGCACGACGGCATCCGGAGCGGCGAGTCGCTGTGCCAGGACGGACGTCGCGCTGCGGCCCGCCGAGTCTTCGCCGGCACCGGCCGGGATGCCGGCTGCATCAGCCGCCGCGTCGGCCTTCGAGTCGACGGCCGACGGGGCGGTGGCGGTCGGGGCAGCCGTCTGCGGGCCGGTCGCCGACGGGGTGGTGGACGGCCGGGCCGTCTGGTCGGGGGACGTGCCGGTCGGGGTGCCGCGGGACGGGGACGTCCTCGACGTGCTGGGTGCGACGCTCGAGGTGCTGCGGACGCCGCCCGTACCGGGTCTTCCGCCGCTGACGGGCGGGCTCGTGGGTGCGCTGGGATGGGACGTCGTGCGCCACTGGGAGCCGACCCTGCCGGCGAAGGCGCCCGACGAGCTCGGGGTCCCGGAGGTGACGCTGCTGCTCGCCACCGACCTGGCCGCGGTCGACCACCAGGACGGTTCGGTCTGGCTGGTCGCCAACGCGATCAACTTCGACGCGACGGACGACCGCGTCGACGAGGCCTACGGCGACGCGGTGGCCCGGCTCGATGCGATGCAGGCCGGCCTGGTCGGAGCCGCAGAGCCCGCCGTCGCGGTGCTCGACCCGGCGCTGCCCGAGCCGGAGCTCCGCTTCCGTACCAGCCGCCCGGACTTCGAGGCGGCGGTCCGTATGGGGAAGGATGCGATCCGGGACGGTGAGGTCTTCCAGGTCGTGCTGTCGCAGCGCCTCGACCTCGACTGCCCGGCCGACCCGCTCGACGTCTATCGCGTGCTGCGGACCGTGAACCCGAGCCCCTACATGTACTACCTGCAGCTCCAGGATCCCCGCGGCGACGACTTCGCCGTCGTGGGCTCCAGCCCGGAGACGTTGGTCAAGGTGACCGACGGCCAGGTGGTCACCTTCCCGATCGCCGGGTCGCGTCCCCGAGGGCGGACCCCGGACGAGGACCGGGCACTGGCGGACGAGGTCCTCGCGGACCCGAAGGAACGCGCCGAGCACATCATGCTGGTCGACCTGGCGCGCAACGATCTCGCGAAGGTCTGCGACCCGACGTCCGTCGACGTGGTGGAGTTCATGTCGGTTCGCCGGTACTCGCACATCATGCACATCTGCTCGACGGTGGTCGGCAGCCTCCGGGCCGGGGCGACGGCGTTGCAGACGTTCGTCGCGACGTTCCCCGCCGGCACCCTCTCCGGTGCGCCGAAGCCCCGTGCGATCGCTCTGATCGACGCCGTGGAACCCGCCCGACGGGGCATCTACGGCGGCACGGTGGGCTACTTCGACTTCGCCGGCGACATGGACATGGCGATCGCGATCCGTACCGCTCTCCTGCGGGGCGGGACCGCGAGCGTCCAGGCGGGAGCGGGCATCGTGGCGGACTCCGTCCCGGAGGTCGAGTACGCCGAGACCCGGGCCAAGGCTGCGGCGGCCGTCCGAGCGGTGCAGATCGCGGCGCGGCTACGTCCGGCGCAACGGTGACCGCCCGCGCGGGACGCGGGCGGTGGGTGGTCCTCCTGCTGCTCCTCGCCGTCCTCGTCTGGGCCGCCGCCGCCCCCACGTGGGTGAGCGCTGGCGGAACGTCCGTGCTGACCGGGACCGTGCGGGTGCACGTCCCGGGCACGAGGGCCGCACCGGGGATGGTGGGCGCTGCGCTAGCCCTGGCGGCCGCGGGTGCGGCGCTCGCGCTGGCCGGTCGGCTCGGTCGGTGGGTCGTGATGACGGTCGTGCTGCTGTGCGGTGTCGTGGTCGCATGGTCGGCCGTCGCGCTGCTGGCGGACCCCGGGCCCGTCGCTCGACAGGCGGTCGCGGCTGCGACCGGCGTGGACCACCTCGTCGGGACGCCGCGGACGACGGCCGCCCCGTGGGTCGCGATGCTCGTCGCGGCCGTCGTGGTCGTGTGCGGCACCGCGCTGGGTCGCGCTTCGGCCCGATGGTCCGCGACGAGCGGCCGCCACGAGCCGGCACCCGCCCGTGCAGCGACGGAACGCGACATCGCAACGGTGCGCCCCGGGGCTGGGGCTGTCGTCGGAGAGAGCCAGGAGTCGACGTCTGCGCGCACCGCCGCGGGAGCGCCGGAGCGTGCGCCCGACGAGCGGTCCGACGAGGCCGACGAGCGAGCCGACTGGGATGCTCTGACCCGCGGGGAGGACCCGACGTGATCGGCGCCAGCTCTGCCGGTGGGCCTCTCAGCTCTCCGCTACTGTGTCCGACAGCCGAGCACGAAGGGTACGAACCGATGGCAGACCAGCCTCTCGACGACCAGCCGAGCAACCGCGTGCTCGGCGCCGGCCGCACCGAGGCGGTCCACCTGCCACCGGCGGCGGCGCCCCGCAACCACGGCCGCACGGTCGCGGCGTGGACGACCACGCTGATCGTGGTGGTGGGTGCCGTGGTGGCAGGCCTTGGAGTCGCTCTCGCGGAGCCCTGGCTGGCGTGGGTCGGCGGCGGGGTGGTCCTCGCCGGGTTGATCGTCGGCAAGGTGCTCCAGATGATGGGCCTGGGCCAGCCGGGCAGTGCCAGGGCCCGCGGCGGCCACTGAGCCACCGCATCGGTGCAGCGGCCAGGGGAAGGTCCGGCCGAGGACGACCAGGAGGACGAATGTCCACCCCCGAGGGACCCGACAGCGGCGCCGGTTCCGACCAGCCGCCGGTGGTGCCGGCGCAGCCGCAGCCACCGGCCTACGGAGCCCAGCCTCCAGAGAGTCCGGCGCAGCACCATCCTGGGTCGCCGGCCGCGTACCCCGGTCAGCCCTCGCCGGGGTATCCCGGCGCGGGCCCGACGGGCGCGTACGCGCCCTACGGTGGCGCCTACCCTGCCCCGGGGCAGAGCTACGGGACCGAGCCGTACGGGGCCCAGCCGTACGGGGCCCAGCCCTACGGGGCCCAGCCGCAGGCAGCCCAGCCGTACGTGGGCCAGCCGTACGGTTCGGCGCCCTACGGCGCTCCCTACCCGGGACAGCCGGGATACCCGGGATACCCGGGATACGGCCAGGTGTACCCGCGCAACGACCTAGGGATCTGGTCGCTGGTCCT
This sequence comes from Cellulomonas sp. 14-74-6, assembly GCA_002279095.1. Taxonomy (GTDB): domain Bacteria; phylum Actinomycetota; class Actinomycetes; order Actinomycetales; family Cellulomonadaceae; genus Cellulomonas. The sequence goes on along the minus strand of NCKG01000197.1, from coordinate 60 downwards.
CGCGCTGGCCGGGATCGTCCTCGGCTTCACGCTGCTGACCGGCATCCCCGCCGTGATCGT
>NCKG01000196.1:0-4036 GCA_002279095.1 Cellulomonas sp. 14-74-6 | reverse complement strand
GGCGCGGGATCACCGCGGTCGAGGCGACGCCCGCCGAGGGGACGACGTACCGGTTCGCCAAGGAGGACCGCAAGCGGTTCGCCGGCATCCTGCAGGCCGGCACGGACGCCAACCCCTACTACACCAACTCCTCGCAGCTGCCGGTGGGCTTCACCGACGACCCGTTCGAGGCGCTGGCCCGGCAGGACGAGCTGCAGACCCGGTACACCGGCGGCACGGTGCTGCACCTGTACATGTCGGAGCGGATCAGCACCGCGGACGCCTGCCGGGAGCTGGTGAAGCGGTCGCTGTCGAGCTTCCGCCTGCCCTACCTGACCATCACGCCGACCTTCTCCATCTGCCCGAACCACGGCTACCTCGCCGGCGAGCACCACACGTGCCCACGCTGCGCGGAGGCGCACCCGGACGCCGTGCCGGTGGAGTGCGAGGTGTGGACGCGCGTCATGGGGTACTTCCGGCCCGTGAGCTCGTTCAACGTCGGCAAGAAGGGTGAGCAGGCGGAGCGGGTCTCGTTCGAGGAGCGCGTCGCGTTCGGTGCGGACCCCGGCATGCACGCGTACGCGCACGACGAGATCGTCGGCGCGGGCGAGCCCGTCGCGGTGGGTGCATGACGATGACGACGACCGGGCCGACGACGGGGCGCGCAGCCTCGTCGTCGGCCCGCGCCGGCTCGCCGTCACAGGCTCCGCAGACCGGCTCGGGCCGATCGACGGCACCCGCCGGCTCGCGGACCCGTGGCAGCGCCGCCGACGACCTGCAGATCGCCGGTCTCGTGTCGCTCTCCACCGTCGACTGGCCGGGACACCTGGTCGCCACCGCGTTCCTGCAGGGCTGCCCGTGGCGGTGCACCTACTGCCACAACAGCGCGATCCTCGATCCCCGGACACCCGGCGTGGTCCCGTGGCAGGCCGTCCGCGACCTGCTCGCGCGACGTCGGGGGCTCCTGGACGGCGTGGTCTTCTCGGGCGGCGAGCCAACCCGGCAGGCCGCGCTGGTGGCCGCGATGCGTGAGGTGAAGGAGGCGGGCTTCCTCGTCGGACTCCACACGGGCGGTGCCTACCCGCGTCGGCTCCGGCAGCTGCTGCCGCTGGTGGACTGGGTGGGGCTCGACATCAAGGCGCCGGCGCGGCTGTACCGCGCGATCACGCGGACCGGTGGTCCGACGACGAGCGCCGAGCAGGCGTTCTCCTCTCTCGAGCTGGTGCTCGCGTCCGGTGTGGACGTGCAGGTGCGCACCACGGTGGATCCGACGGTGATGTCCGACGACGACGTCGCCGAGCTGACTGCCGTGCTCGCGGAGCGGGGGGTCCGCGAGCACGTGCTGCAGACCGTACGAGCGGACGGCACCACCGAGGAGTACCGGGCTGCGCTGGCGGCGGTCCGGGCTGCTGGCTGACGGGGCTGTGGTCGGCTCGGCCCGTCCCCTCGCCGCCTCTGCCTCCAGCGTGGCCTCCAGCGTGCCGTGCCCGGTTTGGGGCGCTGTGTCAGTGGTCGGTGGTGGGATCTCCCCGTGGATGACGCGCGGTCGGCACCGTTGGGCACGCTCCTCGCCCCGCCTGCCGTGCCCGCCCCGCCTGCCGTGCCCGCCCCGCCTGCCGTGCCCGCCGCGCCAGCCGTGCGTGGCGCTGGGTTGTCTCAGGGTGCCCGGCCGGTGGCCACCGGCGGCGCCACCGCGCTCGCGGGGGGCGCCGACCGCGATCCCGTCGACGACGTGATCTCGGCAGTCTCGGCTGCGGACCGCCTGGTGAAGCGCATCTCCGCCTGGCGTGACGGTCTCGTCGTCGCGGCGTTCCGGAGCGGCGCTGCCATGCGTCGGGCCGAGCTGCCGGCCAGCCTGTCCGACGACGTCGCCTGGGAGTGGGCCAGGACCGACATGATCGCGGAGCTCGCGCTCGCTCTTCGTCTGCCGGAGTCGACCGTCTCGTCGCGGGTGCGCCGTACGGCCGTGCTGACCCGGCGCTTCCCGCGTCTTGCTGAGGCGCACGCCGACGGTGAGGTCTCCCGATGGCACGTCGACGTGATGCTCGAGCTGTTCGAGCGGTATCCGGAGGAGGTGCGCTCAGCGGCGGACGAGGCGCTGACCCCGCGGGCCCTGGTGCTGGACCCGTCCCGGTTCCGCTCCGTGGCGCGTCGGTGGCGTGCGCGGCACGCCGGTCCGGTGACTCCGGAGGCGCGCCGCGCCGCCGTCGCGGACCGACACGTCACCGTGACACCGGCTGACGACCACCTCGCGTGGCTCAGCGCACTGCTGCCCGCCGAGCAGGCCTATGCGGCGTTCCACCGCATCTCCGACCTCGCCGCGGAGGTCCAGGGTCCGGATGACGAGCGCTCGCTCCCGCAGCTGCGCGCGGACGTGATGTCCGCGCTCCTCATCGACCCGGACGCCTCGGACGCCGTCCGGCTGGTCACGGCCCCTCTGCGACAGCTGTCCGAGCAGAACCAGCGGCACCCCGGCCGAGCCGACGGACGCGACGATCCGAGCGACGGCCACCACGTGGACGCCGACCTGAGTGGGGTCGGCCGGTCCCTCCCCGAAGGAGCTCGGGGGATCCGGGCGACCGTGGTGCTCACGGTGCCGGTTCTGACGCTGCTCGGACACGATGACGAGCCCGCCCTGCTCGAGGGCCACGGGCCGATCGACATCGAGACGGCTCGTCGTCTGGCGGCGGACGCGCCGTCGTTCATCAGGGTGCTCACCGACCCGCACACCGGGGCGGTGCTCTCCGTCGGTCGCCGCCGGTACGCGGTTCCGGCGGATCTCCGTACCGCGCTGGCGGTGCGGGACGGCACCTGTCGGTTCCCCGGCTGCGCGCGCCGGGCCGCGCGCTGCGACGTCGACCACTCGACGGCATGGGCGGCCGGCGGCGCGACGGCAGCCGACAACCTCGCCCATCTGTGCCGCAAGCACCACCGGCTCAAGCATCTGGGTCGATGGCAGGTGACGCAACGGCGCGGTGGTGAGCTCGTCTGGCAGACGCCGTCGGGGCGCCGGTACCACGACGAGCCGGCCGTCCGTCTCGACACCGGGCCACAGCCGTCAACCGCCCGTGCCCCAGCGGACGCTGCCGCCCGTGCCCCAGCGGACGCTGCCGCCCGTGCCCCAGCGGACGCTGCCGCCCGTGCCCCAGCGGACGCTGCCGCCCGTCACTCCGTTCGTCCGGCAGCTCCTGCTGGGCAGCGTGCTGCTGCTGCCTACCCGCTGGTCCCACCCTTCTGACCGCCGCTCCCCGGGTTCCGACGTACCTCCCGGGCGCTGCGAGGCCGTGTCGCGCCGGGTGGAGGCTGTGCGACGCGCTGCGAGGGCTGTGCGCGGCGGGTGGAGGCTGTGCGACGCGCTGCGAGGCTGTGCCCGGTGCCGTGCAGCTGTCAGTGGCGGTGCGGAGGGGATCGGCGCCTTCGGAGGGCGTGCGAGGCGCCCCGCAGCTGTGAGCGGCGATGTGCGGTGTCCGAGGCGCTGGTGATGAGCGCCACGGTCGCTGTTGTGGCTCCTGGCCGGCGCGGATGTTTCAATTCCGGTGTCGTGCCGAGGGGACGTGGAGGGGCAGGCCGTGGCGCTGCGTGTGGTGAGCCGTGAGGTCGGCCAGCAGACGGTGGTCGAGGTGGACGGCGAGATCGACGTCGCCACCGCCGACACCCTGCGGGAGCGCCTGAACGCCCTGATCGACCGGCAGCAGGTCGACCTGGTGGTCGACCTCCGGGGCGTCACCTTCATGGACTCGACGGGCCTGGGCCTGCTGGTGGGCACGCTCAAGCGGGTGCGGACCGCAGGTGGCCGGCTGCAGCTGGTGGTCGACTCGGAGCGGTTGCTCATGGTGTTCCGCATCACGGCGCTGGAGCAGGTGTTCACCATCCGCCCCTCCCTGGACGACGCGCTGGTCGAGGAGCCGACGCACTGACTCGGAGGCCGCCCACCGCCCACCCCGCACCGCCCGTCGTGCGGCCGAGCCCGACGGGCGGCGGGCACGAGCTGCCCCCGCCTCGGGGAAGCGACCCCGGTCCACGGCACAGTCGCGGAGGCCGTGCGTAGCGACGGCCA
>NCKG01000195.1:0-4041 GCA_002279095.1 Cellulomonas sp. 14-74-6 | reverse complement strand
CGCTTCCAGCGAGCGGGTGAGCACATTGGTGCTGATGTCGCGCCAACGACCCGAGGCGGACTGCCTGACCTGTGAAGATCCCGGCATGACCGCTCCGACGACCGGCCGGTTCGACGCCGTGCGTGCCAGCCTCCTCGACCGTTCGCTGTGCCCGGCCTGCGGCGCGCCTCTGTCCGGCCCGCGTTGCCTGTGGTGCGGCGTCCCGCTGGACGGCCCTGCCGCACAAACCGTCCTGCGGCTGTCGGTCGCGGCCGCGGAGGCCATCGCCAGCCGTGAGGTCGGAGTCCGCGCCCTCTACGCCGAGCGAGCGGCGCGCTTCAGCCCGCCGTCGAGGTCCGCTGCGACGCCCGTCGCGGCCGGGCCACCGCGCTCGCCCCTTCGTCCGCCGCCCTCCTCGGCAGGCCGTGTCGCGGCACCGAGCGTCGACGCACGCCTCGCACCGGCAGCCCCGCGATCCGGGGCTCCCACCTGGGGCCCTCCCCCGCACGAGCGCCGCACCGCCAGCACCCCGCGATGGCGAGTGCAGTCGGTGCTCCAGGCGCTCGGCGCGGGTCTCCTGTCGGCGGCCGGGATCGTCTTCCTCGTCTTCTCGTGGGGCGTGCTGAACCTTCAGGCGCGTGCGGCGATCGTGGCCTTCGGGACCGTCGTGGTCTTCGGTGCGGCCCAGCTCCTCGCACGACGGGGTCTGAAGCAGGGCGCCGAAGCCGTGGGGGCGGTGGCGGCGGTGCTGCTGCTCCTCGACGCCTGGGCGCTGCGGAGCACCGGGATGGTCGGGTCGGGTGCACCGGGTGCCTATGCCAGCGCAGCGTCGCTCGTCTGCGCCGTCCTGCTGGCGGGATGGGGCCGGGTGGCGCGCCTGCGGGTCGGAACGGTCGGAGCCGCAGTGCTGTGGTTCATCGCTCCGCTCCCGTTGGCGACACTGGCCCCGTCGGCCCGGAGCTGGGTCTGGGCGCTGCTTGCCAGCGTCCTGATGGGGTGGGTCCGGCACGTCCCGCAGGTCCGCATCCGGAGCAGGGACGACGACGCAGGGGCGACGGCGAGCCTGCTCCTCTCCGGCGGCACGGTTCTCGCGTGGGCGGTTGCGGCACTGATCGCGCTGGCGTCGCTCGGCAGCACGCCCGGGGACGGTCTCGTGCTCCTCAGTGCAGCGGCCGTGGCCGGCGCCGTGCAGGCCCGGCTGTGCGCGACGGCTCCCGCTCCTCGCGAGGAGTCGATGGCGATCATCTGGCAGTGCGCGTTCGTCGGGGCAGCCTCCGTTGACGTCGTCGCGGGCGCCGCTCTGGCCCGACCCGCGACCGGGGCGGCGCTGGCGCTCGTCGCGGCCGGAGGCGTCTCCGGCCTGGTCGGGGCCATGTCCCGGGACAGTCGGATCGATCAGGCGGCCGGCACCGGGGCCGCCCGGCCGGCCGGTGCCGGCGCGATCCTCGGTCGACCCGCCGTGACGCTGCTGCCCGCCGCCGCCCTGCTGATCTCGGTCGGCGCCGGTGCGCTCGTTCCCGGTGGGCCCTTCGCGGTGGTCCTCCTCCTGCTGCTCACCGTCGCGGCCGCACTCGTCGACCGCCGGTCGGGCGACGCCCTCGGCGTCGGTGCTCGTGCCGTGGCCGCTCGCATCGCGGTCGTCACCAGCCCGTTGGTCGCGCTGGTGGCTGCGCACGGCGGGAGCTGGGTGAGCGCCATCGGGCTCGCCGCGTGCGCCACGGTCGCGGTGTGGGCCCGCAGGTGGGGGGTCCTCCGATCATGGGCCGCGAGGTCGACCGCTGCTGCGGTGCCGTGGACCGTCGCGGCGATCGGAGTCGCGGCGCACGCCGCGGGAGCGGGCATCCAGGATTCCGTCGCGATCGCCGCGACGGGCGGTGCCGCACTCCTGTCGTTCGTCGTGGTCGCACCCGACCGACCGCGCGACGAACGCCAGGTCGCCCTCACGGCGGCGGCATGTTCGGCCGGGATCGGCTGGTTGTTGCTCGCCGTCGTGCCAGGGTGGTGGGACCGCTCGATCCTCCTCGTCGTCGTGGCGGCGTGCGGCCTCGTCGTGCTCGCACTCGTCTCGGGCGCCGACCGCGTCGGAGAGTTCGGTGCCGTTCTCGGCGCGGGTGCGGCCCCTCTGGTCGCGGCTCTCGCAACCCTGTCCACGGCCGTCGTGCTCCGTCCGACGCACGCCGCGACAGGGGTCGTCCTCGTCACCGCGAGCGGCGGCGCGGCCGCGGTGATGCTCTCGGTCGTCGCGCGGGACCGCCGCGGCGTCCGCGCCGGTCGCGCCGCGGCGGGAGGGGGCTGGACGACGCTCGCGGCGGCGCTTCTCGCTGCAGTCCAGCAGTCGGCGCAGGTCGCCGCCACGGTGCTGCTCGTCGCCGCGGTCGCGGCGCTGGTCACGGGTGTTCGCGACCGGCGCCCCGAGCTGCGCTGGGGAGCGGTCGCGCTGGCGACCGCAGCGTCGTGGACCCTGCTGGACGCGAGTGGGCAGGGCACCCCGGAGCTGTTCACCGCGCCCACCGCGGTGGTCGTCGCCGTGGTGGGGGCCCTGCGTGCACGCCGGGACCGCTCGGACGGCGTCACGCTCCTGGCTGCCGGCCTGACCCTGAGCCTGCTCCCGACGGCGGTCCTGGGCGGCGCCGTTCCGCTGACCCCACAGCTGCGCGTCGACCGTCACGTGCTCACCACGGCAGCCGCCGTCGTCCTGGTCCTGCTCGCCGCACGCCGCTCTCCTCGACGCCCGCGCAGGGTGACGACGGTGCTCGCCGGCCTCGGCCTCTGCCTGAGCGTCCTCGGCCCGGCACGAGCGGCTGTCGCCGCTGCTGGTACGAGGGGCAGCGGCGCGCTGCCCGAGCTGCTCGGGACTCTCGCCGCCGTCCTGCTGCTCACTGCCTGCCGCGCGGCCGGCACGGACGCTCCCCGTTCCGTGCGAGAGCCGCTGCGGGCGGCGGAGCCCTGGCTGGTCACGACCGCCGCCGTGCTGCCGAGCGTGCTCGCGGCACAGGCGGATCCGGCCGACCGCCTCCGGTTGTGGGTGCTCGCGGTGGTCGGTACGGGTCTTGCGGTCGCAGGTTCGGCGGTACCGGCTCGGACGAACGACCCGTGGGGCCGTCACCTGATGGGCGTCGGCATCCTCGTCTCCTCGGCGGGCAGTCTCGTCGCCGTCCGCACCCTCACGGCCGCGCCCGGCGGCGTGGTGCCCGCGGCACTCGGCCTGCTGCTGGTCACGACGCTCTTCCTGCGTCCACCCAGCTGGTCGGTGCCGGCCGACCTCGCCCGGACGCTGTCCAGCGCTCTGCTGCTGGTCCCGAGCGTGCTGTCGAGGTCGGAAGCATGGCGGCCGGTCGCCTGGGCAGGAGTCGCGGCCGTGCTCCTGACCGCCGGATGGCTGGTCCGGGCGCAGCAGTGGCGCCCCACGACGGTGCGGTACGTCGCGGCGCTCGCCGCTGCACTCGCGACGGCCGGGCCGTGGTGGTACGTCGTCGCGCCCCGGCTGGACCCCGCCGGGCCGACGAGCGGCCCGCCCGAGCGCTGGGCCTTCCCAGCGGCTGCGCTGGTGCTGGCCGCGGGCCTGCTGGGCTGGCCTCGGCGGGACGGGATCCCGTCCCGGCTGACCCTCGTCACGCCGGCTCTCGGCCTCGCGGCGTTGCCGACCTTGCTGGTGTCCGACGCGACGGCGGCAGGGACCGTACGGCTCGTGGCGGTCCTGAGCGTCGCAGGTGCGGTGGCCGTCGTCGCCCAGCTGCGGCGCTCCGGGGCGCCGCGCCCTGCCGTGGCGCAGGACGCACGCTGGGGGGTCGGCGTCGGGACTGCAATCGCGGGCGCAGCAGCGTTCGTCGCGGCCGCGGTCGGTCCGTGGTCGTGGGACGTGCCGATCATCGCGTTCGGCCTGCTCCTGACGGCGCTCGGGCTCCTCCGTGCGACGCAGGAGGTGGCCGCCGGCACGTGGCCGACCCTCGGTCCCGGTCTCCTCCTGGCGGTCGTCCTCCCGGCGCTCGTGAGCGCGGCGGACGGCGCGGCCTGGCGACCGGTCGTCGTGGTCGTCCTCGCGGTCGCCGCGACCGTGCTGGG
>NCKG01000194.1:0-4045 GCA_002279095.1 Cellulomonas sp. 14-74-6 | reverse complement strand
CCACGCCCCGCCCCGGCCGGTGGGACCACCCACGCGGGCGCACGCGCATGGTGGGGTTTGCTGCGACGATGACGAACGTGTTCGCACGTCTCGGCCGCGCCGTCGCCCGTCGCCCTCGTACGGCCGTGCTCGTGTGGGTGCTGCTCGCCGTCGTGGCGTACCTCGTGGCCGGGGTGGGCGTCACGGGGCAGACGGTGTTCGACCGCCTGAGCACCGGCGCGCCGGCCGTGCCCGGCTCCGAGAGCGACACGGCGGACGCGATCCTGGCCGGCAGCGCCCAGGGTGGTGCGTCCGTGACGCTGGCCCTCAGCGGTGTCGACCCGGCGGCCGCGGGCATCGCGGAGGCGTTGGCGCCGCAGCGGGACAGGCTCGCCGCCGTGGCGGGCGTCGGGTCCGTGATCGACCCGCTCGTCCTGCCGGGTGGCGTGGCGAACCCCGCCGCTGCCCCTCTGGTGGCCCGGGACGGGCACGGCTTCCTCGTCGTGGTGGAGCTGCGTGCCGGTGTCGTCGGCGAGGCGAGGACGACGGCTCTGCACGACGTCGAGGGCCTGCTCAAGGACACCCCCAGCCTCCTGAGGCCGGTCGCGCCCCAGGTGACGGGCGTGGTCGGCGGCACCCCCTTGATCGTCGACGCCATCACCGGCCAGGTGGAGAAGGACCTGCGCACCGGAGAGGCGATCGCGCTGCCGGTGGCGCTGCTGGTGATGGTGCTCGTGTTCGGGGGCTTCCTGGCGGCGGCCATGCCGATGGCCGGCGCCCTCGCCTCGATCGCCGGCGGTCTTGCTGCGGTGCTGGGCCTGTCCTACGCCATGGACGTGGACGCCTCGGTCGTCAACGTCGTCACCGTGCTCGGCCTGGGTCTGTCCATCGACTACGGCCTCCTGGTGGTCAGTCGCTACCGCGAGGAGCTGCACCGGCTGACGGACGCGGACGGCGGCGTGGGCAGCCGACGTCGACGTGGCGACGGCGCCGTGGCGGAGGCCGTCGAGCGCACGATGGCCACCGCCGGCCGGACGGTCACGTTCTCCGCGCTGACCGTGGCGATCTCCATCGCGGGGCTGCTGGTGTTCCGGCCCGACATCCTGCGGGCCATCGGCGGCGCCGCGGTCGCCGTCATCGTCATCGCGCTGGCCACGGCGCTGACCCTGGTTCCCGCGCTGCTGGTGTGGTCCGGCCGCCGACTCGCGCGGCCGAGCGTGCTGGCGCGCGTCCCGGTGCTCCGGGGTGTGCTGGCCCGCACCTCGGACGTGCAGTCCGAGGAGGGCGCCTTCTCCCGGCTCGCCGGCCGGGTCCAGCGCCGGCCGTGGTGGGTGATGGGCGGCGCCTTGGCGCTGCTGGCCCTCCTTGCGGCGCCCCTCACCCACCTCGAGCTGCGGAACTCCGGCGCCGAGCTGCTGCCGCGGGGCAGCGACCAGGTGACGTTCCTGCGGCAGCTCGCGGACCAGTACCCGTCCGCGGCGGCCCCCGCCATCACGGTGGTGGTGCAGGCGAGCATGGAGCAGGGCACCGCGCTGGCAGCGACGCTCGCCAGCGCGCGCCACGTGCGGTCGGTCGACCCGCCCGCCGCGGTCGGCTCCTACGTCCAGATCGGCGTCCGGCCCGACACCGCTGACCCGGCGGGTGCCGTGGCGCGCGACGTGGTGACGGAGATCCGGGCGATGCGGCCGGGGTACCCCGTGTGGGTGACCGGGCAGGCGGCGCACGAGCTCGACTTCCAGGAGGCCCTGGCGCAGCGCGCGTGGATCGCCGGCGGCATCGTGGCGCTCGCGACGCTGGTGCTGCTCTTCCTGATGACCGGGTCGGTGGTGGTGCCGCTCAAGGCTCTGCTGACCAACGTGCTGTCGCTGTCCGCATCCCTCGGGGTGCTCGTCTGGACCTTCCAGGACGGCCACCTGGCCGGCCTGCTCGGGTTCACCTCGGTGGGCGGGATCGAGACGTACGTCCTCGCCCTCGTGGTGGCCTTCGCCTTCGGGCTGGCGATGGACTACGAGGTGTTCCTGCTGTCCCGGATCAAGGAGCTGTACGACGGCGGGGCGACCAGCGACGACGCCGTCCGACTCGGTCTGCAGCGGTCAGGGCGCATCATCACGTCGGCCGCCGCCATCGTCATCGTCGTCTTCAGCGGCTTCGTCGCCGGCCGCCTGCTGGTGATCAAGGAGGTCGGCTTCGCCCTGGCCGTGGCGGTGCTGGTCGACGCGACCGTGGTGCGGGTCCTGCTGGTGCCCGCGACGATGACCGTGCTGGGCCGATGGAACTGGTGGGCGCCGGCACCGCTGCGCCGGCTGCACGAGCGGCTCGCGATCACGCACTGAGGGCGCGAACGCACCGCTGATGGTGCGCCGACGTCAGTGGCTGGGGTGCGTCGCCTGCTCACCGACAGGCCGGTACGAACGACGCTCATGGTCCGCCGGAACCCGAGCGCCGCATACATCGCGAGCGCCGCGCGGTTGTCGGCCCAGACCCCGAGGGACACCCACGGCGCACCGGCGTCCAGACCGTCCCGCACCGCCGCGGCGGTGAGTGCGCGGCCCCAGCCTTGACGGCGATCCGACGGCCGCACGCCGAGCCCGTGCAGGTGCCACGTGTGCTGCTGCGGCGTCGCGGCTCCACGTCGTGACGCGCCGATGACGCCGATGAGCCCGCCGTCGGGCGCCCTAGCTCCCCACCAGCCCGCCTCGTGCGGCCCGGTGGGGTCGGCCTCCGTACCCGGGTTGGCCGTCCGCAGGCACTCCCGGATCGCCGGTCCGTCGGCCTGCGGATCGAGGCGTACGACGTCGTCCTCCCTCGGCTGCGCCGACGGCGGGCGGTCGGCCGAGAGCCAGTCCCAGCCGGGCAGCGGTTCCAGTCCGAGCTCGGCGCACACGGCGTCGGGAAGGCCGACGTCGCGCGGCATGCTCAACCACAGCACGGGCCCGTGCAGCTCACCGGACCGGAGGAGTGCCGTCACCAACCGTGCGGCACCGCCCCCCTCGCCGTAGGCCGCGCCCGTGGTGCCGCCATCTCGTGCGGCGAGCACGACCAGCGCGTGCTCGTCGTTCAGCACCCGAGCGGAGCCGAGGCGTTCCGCGTCGGAGCACACGAGCCGGTCGTGCCGCCACCGTGGGGGCAGCTCGTCCAACGCCGTCGTGCGGCGGACGTCAGAGCGCAGGCGCCGGCGCGGGCGCCTTGGGCTTGGCGTCCACCCCGGCCTCGCGGCGCTGCTCGGGCGTGATCGGAGCCGGCGCGCCGGTCAGCGGATCGAATCCGCCGCCGGACTTGGGGAACGCGATCACGTCGCGGATCGACTCGGCGTGCGTGAGCAGCGCGACGATCCGGTCCCAGCCGAACGCGATACCGCCGTGCGGCGGGGCACCGAACTTGAAGGCGTCGAGCAGGAAGCCGAACTTCTCCTGGGCCTCGTCGTGGTCGATCCCCATCACCGCGAACACGCGCTCCTGCACGTCACGACGGTGGATACGGATCGAACCGCCGCCGATCTCGTTGCCGTTGCACACGATGTCGTACGCGTACGCCAGGGCGTTGCCCGGGTCCTCCTCGAACCGGTCGACCCACTCCGGGGTCGGCGACGTGAACGCGTGGTGCACGGCCGTCCAGGCGCTGGTGCCGAGCGCGACGTCGTCGTCCTCACCGGTGGGCTTGAACAGGGGGGCGTCGACCACCCACACGAACGACCAGGCGTCCTCGTCGATCAGCTCGGCACGTCGGCCGATCTCCAGCCGCGCAGCACCGAGCAGCGCGCGCGCCTCGGACGCCTTGCCCGCGGCGAAGAACACCGCATCGCCCGGCTTCGCGCCCACGACGGCCGCCAGCCCGGCGCGCTCGTCGTCGGAGATGTTCTTCGCCACCGGCCCGGCCAGCTCGCCGTCGTTGCCGACCGTCACGTAGGCGAGGCCCTTGGCGCCACGCTGCTTGGCCCAGTCCTGCCACGCGTCAAACCCGCGGCGCGGGGTCGACGCTCCCCCGGGCTGCACGACTGCGCCGACGTACGGCGCCTGGAACACCCGGAACGGCGTGCTCGCGAAGTACTGCGTCAGGTCGGTCAGCT
>NCKG01000193.1:0-4061 GCA_002279095.1 Cellulomonas sp. 14-74-6 | reverse complement strand
GAGCGCGCGGACCACCTGCGCCAGCGTCGGCGTACCTGGGGGCGGTGGGCTCGAGGCGCTCATCGCCGCCAACATATCGCCCAGCCGGGCACCGCTAGGCTGTGGCGTCCTCGGGGCCTGTAGCTCAGTTGGTCAGAGCGCCGCGCTTACACCGCGGAGGTCGTCGGTTCGAGACCGGCCGGGCCCACCCTCGTCGCTCCGTGGTCGCCGCTCCGCTTTCCTGCGGAACGGTCAGCGACCCCGGCCGCGGGTCGCAAGCCGAGTGGCGGACCAGTCCGCCGCGATCGAGAACGTCGACATCGCGTGCAGGCCCGACGTCGTGGCGGCCTCCTCGATGTCGCTGTGCGACACGTGACCGGCACGGCCGGCCTTGGGCGTCAGCACCCAGATCGGGCCGGCCCCGTCCAGCACCGTCATGGCGTCCACCAGGGCGTCGGTCAGGTCGCCGTCGTCCTCCCGGAACCAGATCAGGGCGCCGTCTGTGACGTCGTCGTAGTCCTCGTCGACGAGCTCCGAACCCGTCAGGGCCTCGAGCCCCTGGCGCAGGTCCTCGTCGACGTCGTCGTCGTAGCCGAACTCCTGGATCACCTGCCCGGAGATGAAACCCAGATGCGCCGCCTGCGCGGCTGCGTCGTCCGCGGTGGATGACACGACCTGACTGCTCCCTTCGGGCCGACCTGCTGATGACCGCACACGCTAGCCCACGCACCTCCGGTTGGCCCCGGCAAGAGGTCTCAGGCGCCGCGCGCCGCCCGGTGTCGCCGACGTCACGCTGCTGCACGGGTCCTCGTGTGACTTTCGGCCCACGGACGGCGGAGAATGTGGAGCACTGCCCGATGCGCCGCGGCCACAGCCGCCACCCGCGGAGGGACCGGATGCGCACCGGGGCGACCAACGTCCCGGCGCGCACGAGAGCGCAAGGAGCGAAGGTGGCGTCGATCGACGAGACGGGTCCCCTCATCGGCGGACTTCTCAGCCAGGTTCCGGACATCGACCCCGAGGAGACCGGGGAGTGGCTCGAGTCGCTGGACGGGCTGATCGACTCGGAGGGCGGCCCGCGCGCCCGCTACGTGCTGATGAGCATGCTGCGGCACGCCCGGCAGCGGAACGTGGCGATACCGGCGTCCCTCAACACGCCCTACGTCAACACGATCGCGGTGCACAACGAGCCGTACTTCCCCGGTGACGAGGTGATGGAGCGCCAGTACCGGCGGCTGATCCGGTGGAACGCCGCGGTGATGGTGACCCGCGCGCAGCGTCCTGGCGTCGCGGTCGGCGGCCACATCTCGTCCTACGCCTCCGTGGCGACGCTGTACGAGGTCGGCCTCAACCACTTCTTCCGCGGCAAGGACCACCCCGGCGGCGGCGACCAGGTGTACTTCCAGGGCCACGCCTCCCCCGGCGTGTACGCCCGCGCCTTCCTCGAGGGCCGTCTGACCGCCGAGCAGCTCGACGGCTTCCGCCAGGAGCTGTCCCACCCGGGCGGCGGTCTGCCGTCCTACCCGCACCCCCGCCTGCTGCCCGACCTGTGGGAGTTCCCGACCGTGTCGATGGGCCTCGGCCCGTCGTCGGCGATCTACCAGGCCTGGACCAACCGCTACCTGCACGAGCGCGGCATCAAGGACACCAGCCAGCAGGACGTGTGGGCGTTCCTCGGCGACGGCGAGATGGACGAGCCGGAGTCGCGCGGCATGCTGCAGCTCGCCTCGTCGCAGGGCCTGGACAACCTCACGTTCGTCGTCAACTGCAACCTGCAGCGGCTGGACGGTCCGGTGCGCGGCAACGGCAAGATCATCCAGGAGCTCGAGGCGCAGTTCCGCGGCGCCGGCTGGAACGTCATCAAGGTGATCTGGGGCCGCGAGTGGGACGTGCTGCTCAACGCGGACAAGGACCGCGCGCTGGTCAACCTGATGAACGTCACCCCCGACGGTGACTTCCAGACGTACCGCGCGGAGGACGGCGCGTTCATCCGCGAGCACTTCTTCGGCCGCGACCCGCGGACCAAGAAGCTCGTCGAGAACATGACGGACGACGACATCTGGGCCCTCAAGCGCGGCGGCCACGACTACCGCAAGGTGTACGCCGCCTACAAGGCCGCCCGGGAGCACACCGGCCAACCGACGGTGATCCTGGCCCACACGATCAAGGGCTACGGCCTGGGCTCCGGCTTCGCCGGTCGCAACGCGACGCACCAGATGAAGAAGCTCAAGGTCGACGAGCTGAAGACGCTGCGCGACACGTTGCACCTGCCCATCACGGACGCGCAGCTCGAGGAGAACCCGTACCTGCCGCCGTACTACAACCCGGGTCCGGAGGACGAGGCGATCCGGTACATGCTGGAGCGGCGCCGCCAGCTCGGCGGGTTCGTGCCGGAGCGGCGATCCAGCTACAAGCCGGTGGTCCTGCCCGAGCCGAAGGTCTACGAGCGGCTCGCCAAGGGCTCCGGCTCGCAGCCGGTGGCCACCACCATGGCCCTCGTCCAGCTGTTCAAGGACCTGGTCAAGGACAAGGAGATCGGCCCGCGGCTGGTCCCGATCATCCCGGACGAGGCCCGCACGTTCGGGCTGGACGCCATCTTCCCGAGCGCCAAGATCTTCAACACGCTCGGCCAGCACTACATGGCGGTCGACCGCGAGCTGATGCTCTCCTACAAGGAGTCGCCGTCCGGCCAGATCATGCACACCGGAATCAACGAGGCCGGTTCCGCCTCGGCATTCCAGGCGACGGGGACCAGCTACGCGACGCACGGCGAGCCGCTGATCCCGTTCTACTTCTACTACTCGATGTTCGGCTTCCAGCGCACCGGCGACCAGTTCTGGGCCGCCGGTGACCAGATGGCCCGCGGGTTCCTCGTCGGCGCCACCGCCGGGCGCACCACGCTGACCGGCGAGGGGCTGCAGCACGCCGACGGCCACTCCCCCGTGATCGCGGCGACCATGCCGCACGTCGTGCACTACGACCCGGCGTACGGGTACGAGATCCGGCACATCGTGCGGGACGGCATCGAGCGCATGTACGGCGACGGTACCGACGGGCGCGACCCGAACGTCGTCTACTACCTGACCGTCTACAACGAGCCGATGCCGCAGCCCGCGGAGCCGGAGAACGTGGACGTCGAGGGCATCCTGCGTGGCATCTACCTGGTCAGCCCGGCCGAGGGCGACGGACCGCGGGCCCAGATCCTCGCCTCCGGCGTGGGCGTCCCGTGGGCGCTCGAGGCGAAGCAGCTGCTCGCCAAGGACTGGGGCGTGCGCGCCGCGGTGTGGTCGGTGACCAGCTGGAACGAGCTGCGCCGCGACGGCCTCGCCGCTGACGAGCACGCGTTCCTGCACCCGGGCGAGCCCGCACGCGTGCCGTACCTGACCGCCAAGCTCGCCCGTGCGGAGGGCCCGTTCGTCGCGACCTCGGACTTCGACCACCTGGTCCCCGACCAGGTGCGCGCGTGGATCCCCGGCCGGTACGCCACCCTCGGTGCCGACGGGTTCGGGTTCTCGGACACGCGCGCCGCCGCACGCCGCCACTTCAAGATCGACGGTCCGTCGGTCGCCGTGCGGGTGCTGCAGCAGCTGGTCGCCGAGGGCGCGGTGGACCCGTCCCTGCCGGGCCAGGCCATCGAGCGGTACCGGCTCTACGACGTGACGGCCGGCACCTCGGGCACCACGGGCGGCGACAGCTGATCCGTACCCGGCGCACGACGCGGCCCGTCCGGTGCATCCGGGCGGGCCGCGAGGCTGTCGGCGGCAGCGCACACGGTCCGCGCCTCCGGGAAGCCGCACGGGGGCCCAGCGCGCCGCGGCACCGCGGTCAGGTCCCCGGGAGGGTCTGCTCCGCCTCGGCGACCGCTTGGGTCAGCTCCGCCCGCATCGCCTGCACGGCTGCCTGGTCGGGGTAGAGCGACAACGCGTCGAGGTGCTGCTTGGCGTCCAGCGGCCGCCCGGCCTCGATGGACGCGAGCACCAGCTCGCGTGCCACCTCCGGATCGTGCTCGCGGGGCCGCCAGTGACCCACGCCGAGCCCGAGCGCCTCGACCGGCTGACCGGCCAGCATCGCCATCTCCCAGA
>NCKG01000192.1:0-4087 GCA_002279095.1 Cellulomonas sp. 14-74-6 | reverse complement strand
AACCCCGCAGAGTGCGAGGTGTTCATCGTCGAGGGTGACTCCGCCGGCGGTTCGGCCGTCCGTGGCCGCAACCCGCGGACGCAGGCGATCCTCCCGATCCGCGGCAAGATCCTCAACGTCGAGCGGGCCCGGCTGGACCGGGCGCTCGGCAACCAGGAGGTCCAGTCGCTGATCACGGCCTTCGGCACCGGCATCGGCGAGGACTTCGACCTGTCGAAGCTCCGGTACCACAAGATCGTGCTGATGGCGGATGCGGACGTCGACGGCCAGCACATCCGCACGCTGCTGCTGACGCTCCTGTTCCGGTACATGCCCGAGCTGATCAAGCAGGGCCACGTGTACATGGCGCAGCCGCCGCTGTACCGGATCAAGTGGACCAACGCCGAGCACGACTACGTCTACTCCGACCGCGAGCGGGACGTGATGCTCGCCGACGGGCATGCGAGCGGCAAGCGCCTGCCCAAGGAGAACGCGATCCAGCGCTACAAGGGTCTCGGCGAGATGGACTACTCGGAGCTGTGGGAGACGACGATGTCGCCCGAGCACCGGACGTTGCTGCAGGTCACGCTGGACGAGGCCGCTGCGGCGGACGAGACGTTCACGGTGCTGATGGGCGAGGACGTCGAGTCGCGTCGCTCGTTCATCCAGCGCAACGCCAAGGACGTGCGGTTCCTCGACATCTAGGCGGCCGGGATGCCGGGGGCGGGCGCCCCCGGCGTGCACCGCAGCAGCCGCACGACGGACGAAGGGCATCATGAGCGAGACAACCGGTCCCGACGGGATCGAGCACGGCCGCATCGACCAGGTCGACCTGCAGCTGGAGATGCAGCGGTCGTACCTGGACTACGCCATGGCGGTCATCGTCGGGCGTGCGCTGCCGGACGTGCGCGACGGCCTGAAGCCCGTGCACCGCCGTGTGCTCTACGCGATGTACGACGGCGGCTACCGGCCGGACCGGCAGTTCTCCAAGTGCAGCCGCGTCGTCGGCGACGTGATGGGCAAGTTCCACCCGCACGGCGACACGGCGATCTACGACGCGCTGGTCCGCCTGGTGCAGGACTGGTCGATGCGCTACCCGCTGGTCGCGGGCCAGGGCAACTTCGGCTCCCCGGGCGACGACCCCGCCGCGGCCCCGCGGTACACCGAGTGCAAGATGGCCCCGCTCGCCATGGAGATGGTGCGGGACATCGACGAGGACGCCGTCGACTTCGGCGACAACTACGACGGCCGCACCCAGGAGCCGCTGGTCCTGCCCAGCCGGTTCCCGAACCTGCTGGTCAACGGCTCGGCCGGCATCGCCGTCGGCATGGCGACCAACATCCCGCCGCACAACCTCCGCGAGGTCGCGGCCGGGGTGCAGTGGCACCTCGACCACCCGGACGCCACGCGTGAGGAGCTGCTCGCGGCGCTGCTCGGGCTGATCAAGGGCCCGGACTTCCCCACGGGCGCGACGATCCTGGGCCACAAGGCGATCGAGGAGGCGTACCGCACCGGCCGCGGCTCGATCACGATGCGCGCGGTGGTCGAGGTCGAGGAGATCCAGGGCCGGCAGTGCCTGGTGGTCACCGAGCTGCCGTACCAGGTGAACCCCGACTCGCTGGCGAAGAAGATCGCCGAGCTGGTGCGGGAGAACCGGGTGGGCGGCATCGCCGACATCCGCGACGAGACATCGGGCCGCACCGGCCAGCGGCTGGTGATCGTCCTCAAGCGGGACGCCGTCGCCAAGGTGGTGCTGAACAACCTCTACAAGCACACCCAGCTGCAGGACACGTTCGGCGCCAACATGCTGGCGCTGGTCGACGGCGTCCCCCGGACGCTCAGCATCGACGCCTTCATCCGGCACTGGACCACGCACCAGCTCGACGTCGTCGTCCGGCGGACCCGGCACCGGCTCGCGGAGGCCGAGCGCCAGATCCACATCTACCGCGGGTACCTCAAGGCGCTCGACCGGATGGACGCCGTGATCGCCCTGATCAGGGCGTCGTCGAGCGCCGAGGCCGCCCGTGACGGCCTGATGGAGCTGCTCGACATCGACGAGGAGCAGGCGACCGCGATCCTGCGGATGCAGCTGCGCCAGCTGGCCGCCCTGGAGCGGCAGCAGATCCTCGACCGGTACGCCGAGCTCGAGGCCAAGATCGCCGAGTACAACTCCATCCTCGCGTCGCCGCAGCGGCAGCGGGACATCGTCTCGACCGAGCTCGGGGAGATCGTCGAGAAGTACGGCGACGAGCGCCGCACGCGCATCCTGCCGTTCGACGGCGAGGTCTCGGTGGAGGACCTCATCGCCGAGGAGGAGATGGTGGTCACCATCACCCGCGGCGGGTACGCGAAGCGGACGCGCAGCGACAACTACCGGGCGCAACGCCGAGGCGGCAAGGGTGTGCGCGGCGCGCAGCTGCGCGAGGACGACATCGTCGACCACTTCTTCGTCACGACGACGCACCACTGGCTGCTGTTCTTCACCAACCTCGGCCGCGTCTACCGCGCCAAGGCGTACGAGCTGCCCGAGGGCGGCCGCGACGCCAAGGGTCAGCACGTCGCCAACCTGCTCGCGTTCCAGCCGGACGAACGCATCGCCCAGGTGCTCGACCTGCGCGACTACGGCCAGGCGGAGTACCTGGTGCTGGCCACGCAGCGCGGGCTGGTGAAGAAGACGGCGCTGTCCGAGTACGACTCCAACCGTTCAGGTGGCGTGATCGCCATCAACCTGCGCGAGGACGAGGACGGGAACCCGGACGCGCTGGTGTCGGCGCGGCTCGTGAACGCCGACCAGGACCTGATCCTGGTGTCGCGCAAGGGTCAGTCGGTGCGCTTCACGGCGTCCGACGAGGCGCTGCGTCCGATGGGCCGGGCGACGAGCGGCGTCACCGGCATGAAGTTCCGCGGTGACGACGAGTTGCTGGCGATGGACGTGGTGCGGGAGGACGCCTACCTGTTCACGGTCACCGAGGGGGGCATCGCCAAGCGGACCGCGCTCACGGTCGAGAACTACCGGCAGCAGGGTCGCGGCGGCCTCGGCATCAAGGTGGCCAACCTGCCGGAGGCCAACGGCGACCTCGTCGGTGCCCTGGTGACGGACGCCGACGACGAGGTCCTGGTGATCATGAAGCGCGGCAAGGTCGTCCGGTCGGCCACCTCGGAGGTCAACGCGACCGGCCGCAGCACGCAGGGCGTCATCTTCGCCAAGCCCGACTCCGGCGACCGGATCATCGCCGTCGCGCGCAACACCGAGCGACACCTCGGCGAGGATGCCGGTAGCGTGGGTACGGACAACGGCCGCGGACCGGACGGATCAGACCTGCCGGACAGCACCGCCGTGGCCATCGGACCCAACCCGGGACCCGTGTCGGACGATGCCCAGCCACCGACCGACGGTGAGCCCGCGGAGGACGCATGACCGACGCCCCACCGCCTTCGATCCCGCCGCGCAAGCGACCGTCCCCTGCAGGCCAGGGCGACGTCCGGACAGTCGGCGGGGTCCCGGGCCAGGGCGGACCGTCCGACGACACCATGCGCGTCGAGACCGGTGCGCGGGCGTCGGCCGTCGCGCCCGGCACGACGGACGGAGGTCTGCCGGTGAGCGTGCCTCCGACCCGGACGCCGCGGCCCGTGACGCGGCCGGTCAGCGGTGAGACCGCCCGACCGGCCGGCAAGCGCGGGTCCCGCACCAACCCGCGCACCACGCGGGTGACCGGGCCGGTCAGCCAGGACCCGGCCTCCGTCGCGCCGGTGACGGACGGTGACCGCGCGGCGACCGCTCCGGTCGCCGGAGCGGATGCACCCGAACGGCGTCAGGCCGCGACGGACGCGCACCCCCCGGCCGGAGCGGAGGCACGGTCCCCGCAGGACGGTGGCCCCGTGACGGCCACCGCCGGGGCTTCCGCGGTCGGCGTCGCAGCCGCCTCCACCGCTGGTCCGAAGGAGGGTGCCGCAGCTCCCGAGGCCGATGCCACGACCGGTCCGCGGGACGAGGCCGCCGCACCGTCGCCGCTGCTGGAGGCCGTCGACCGTTCGACCGTCTGGCTGAAGAAGACGGCGGGTGCCGCTGGTGCCGGCCTGACCGCCGCGTACGCTTCGTTGACACGTC
>NCKG01000191.1:0-4090 GCA_002279095.1 Cellulomonas sp. 14-74-6 | reverse complement strand
TGCTGACCGAGCTGCGTCAGCTCGTCGCCGAGAACCGCAACCTCCAGGGCCGTCCGGCCAGCGACCCGGGACGTGACCGGCTGCTGGCCGACAGCCGTCGCCTGCAGCACGAGATCCTGGCGCGCTCGTGGCACGAGCAGGGTCGTCTGGCGGACGACCGCGCGGCTCGGTCGGCGGAGGTCCGACGCGCGCTGTCCGACCACCCCGGTGCGGTCCTGGTGGACGTGGTCGAGCACCGCGGCGAGGTGCTCGGTGTGCGCGCCGACGCCTCGGGTCTGCGTCTTCGCAGGCTCGGCGATGCCGCGCCGTTGCGGGAGCACGTGCACCGGGTGCACGCGGACCTGGAGGTGCTCGCGAACCCGCTCGTACCGCGCGACCTGCGGGCGGCGGCCGCCCGGTCCCTGACCGAGGGGCTCGAGGCGTTGCAGCGCACGCTGGGCGCGGTGGTCGACGAGGGTGGTGCCGAGCTGGTCGTCGTCGCCGGCGGGTGGCTCGGGCTGGTGCCGTGGGCGATGCTGCCGGCGCGGTGTGGTCTGCCGACGGTCGTGGCGCCGTCGGTGCGCCACTGGCTCACCCATGCGGGCGGTGCGCCGCGCCGTCCGGAACGGGTGACCGCCGCGGCGGGACCGGGCCTGGTGCACGGTGAGGACGAGGCCCGCCGGGTCGCCGGTCTGTGGCCGGCCGCCAGCGCGCTGGTGGGGGAGCAGGCGACCGTCGGGCGGATGGTCGAGCTGCTCGGCTCCCCGGGGATCGTGCACCTGGCCGCCCACGGCCGGCACGAGCCGGACAACCCGCTGTTCTCCTCGGTCCGCCTGGCAGACGGTCCGCTGTTCGCGCACGAGCTCGACGGCGGTGGCAGCCCGCCGCACCTGGTGGTCCTCTCGTCGTGCGAGGTCGGCCGGACGAGCGTGCGCGCCGGCGGCGAGGCCCTCGGCATGGCGAGCGTGCTGCTGCGGACGGGTGTCGGTGCCGTGGTCGCCGCGACGGCGCCGCTGCCCGACGACACGGCGATACGGGTGATGACGCGGGCGCACCAGCTGCTCCGCGACGGGGAGCCGATCGCCCCGGCTCTGGCCCGGGCCACGGCCGAGGACCTGGCCGTCACCGGTCAGCACGTCCCCCTGCAGGTGTTCGGCGCGCCCGTCTGAACCCCGCACCCGCCCGGCCGGGCGACCGGGATTTGGCTGTCACCGAACCGTGCCGTACCGTTGACGCGCCCAAGACCGCCGGTCGTCGGCTCGTCGTGCCCGCCTCGCGGGACCGACCCGTCGTCCGAAGTCCCGCTCACGCGGAGACCGGCGCAGGTGAGTGTTCCCGGTCCCGCGCCGTCGTGCGCGCAGTCCGTCCGAGCCCCGCGCCTGCGCCGGGGCTCGTCGTGCGTCTGGAGACCGGCGGCACCACCATCGGAAGGATCGTCATGGCGAGGCCGGACAAGGCAGCCGCGGTCGCAGAGCTCACGGAGCAGTTCCGTGGGTCGAACGCGGCCCTGCTGACCGAGTACCGCGGGCTCACCGTCGCGCAGCTCAAGTCGCTGCGTAAGGCGCTCAGCGGTAACGCGAACTACGCCGTGGTGAAGAACACGCTGACCGCGATCGCGGCCAGGGACGCCGGGCTCGAGGGCTTCGCGGACGAGCTGAAGGGCCCGTCCGCCATCGCCTTCGTCACCGGTGACCCGGTTGCGACCGCCAAGGGTCTGCGTGACTTCGCCAAGGCGAACCCCGCCCTGGTCATCAAGGGGGGCGTGCTCGACGGCCGCTCCCTGACCGCGGCGGACGTCACCAAGCTCGCGGACCTCGAGTCCCGCGAGGTTCTGCTGGCCAAGGCGGCCGGCGCGATGAAGGCCAAGCTCTACCAGGCCGCTTACCTGTTCACGGCGCCGGCGGCCCAGGCCGTCCGCACCGTCGAGGCCCTGCGCGCCAAGCGCGACGAGTCCGAGCAGTCCGCGGCCTGAGCTTCCGCTCCGGCCGTACCCCGTAACCCCAGCATCACCGCCGGTCGCCGCGACCGGCGGGCCCACACGGAAGGAACCGCCACCATGGCGAAGCTGTCCACCGCCGAGCTCATCGACGCGTTCAAGGAGCTCACGCTCATCGAGCTGTCCGAGTTCGTCAAGGCGTTCGAGGAGACCTTCGAGGTCACCGCCGCCGCCCCCGTCGCCGTCGCGTCCGCGCCGGCCGCCGGTGGCGCCGCCGAGGCCGAGGAGGTCGAGGAGAAGACCTCCTTCGACGTCGTCCTCGAGACGGTCGGCGACAAGAAGATCCAGGTCATCAAGGAGGTGCGCGCCCTGACGAGCCTCGGCCTGAAGGAGGCCAAGGACCTCGTCGACGGCGCCCCGAAGCCGGTTCTCGAGGGTGTCAACAAGGAGGCCGCGGACAAGGCCGTCGCCGCCCTCGAGGGCGCTGGCGCGACCGTCTCGGTCAAGTGACCTCCCGGCGGGTCGCGCGCTGACGCGGCCGCCGGCAGCACGAGGGCCCGTCCCCGCACCTGGGGGCGGGCCCTCGTCGTGCCGGGCGCTCCTGTCCACCGATCGAGGGGTGCCTGCGGCGACGCGGACCGTCGTGTGCCATCATGGGCCGCGGCGACACCGGACCGGGCCTCACGGCTCACCGGGTCGCACCCGTCGGGCTCGCCCGCCGGGAGCACGACGAGTGAGCATGCGGGACAGCGGGGGACGGCAACGGCGCCGGCATCGGAGTCCTGAGGTCCACGGCCGATCGGCCGGGGGCGTGGTGGTCGGTCGCGGGGCAGCGGCCGGAGAGTGTACGAGGGAGTGCGCTGCTGGACGGCGCGCGCCGAAGCGAGTATGCTCGCGCTTTGCGCTGGCCTGTGTCCGCGATCCCGTATAACCCGAGCCTTCCTTTCGTCGTTCGTGCGCGACGCCGGGTGGTTCCGAGGCCGGGGGGTCGTATCTCGCCGGGACCGGCGCAGCGTGCACTCGATCCGCAGGGAAGGACCCCTCTTGGCTGCCTCGCGCACCCCTTCTGCACCCTCCGCCGACGCCATCGCCACTCGCACCGCTTCTCGCCGCATCTCCTTCGCCAGGATCTCCGAGCCTCTCGAGGTGCCGGACCTGCTCGGGCTGCAGACCGAGAGCTTCGACTGGCTGCTCGGCAACGAGCGCTGGCAGGCCCGGGTGGCCGCCGCGCTCGAGACGGGACGTCAGGACGTCCCGCAGACCGCCGGTCTGGAGGAGATCTTCGAGGAGATCTCCCCGATCGAGGACTTCGGCGGTTCGATGTCCCTCTCCTTCCGCGAGCACCGCTTCGAGCCGGCGAAGTACACGGCCGACGAGTGCAAGGAGAAGGACTTCACCTTCGCCGCACCGCTGTTCGTCACGGCGGAGTTCGTCAACTACACGACTGGTGAGATCAAGAGCCAGACCGTGTTCATGGGCGACTTCCCGCTGATGACCGACAAGGGCACGTTCATCATCAACGGCACCGAGCGTGTCGTCGTCTCCCAGCTGGTCCGCTCGCCGGGCGTGTACTTCGAGCGCGTCGCCGACAAGACCAGCGACAAGGACGTCCTCACCGCGAAGATGATCCCGAGCCGCGGGGCCTGGCTCGAGTTCGAGATCGACAAGCGCGACAACGTCGGCGTGCGCGTCGACCGCAAGCGCAAGCAGAACGCCACGGTGCTGCTCAAGGCGCTCGGCATGACGGACTCCGAGATCCGCGCCGAGTTCGCGGACTTCCCGGCCGTGCTGGACACGCTGGACAAGGACCACGTGCAGACGCAGGACGAGTCCCTGCTCGACCTGTACCGCAAGATCCGCCCGGGCGAGCCGCCGACGGTCGAGGCCGGCCGCGCGCTGCTGGACAACTTCTACTTCAACCCCAAGCGCTACGACCTGGCGAAGGTCGGCCGCTACAAGCTGAACAAGAAGCTGGGCCGCGACGCCGCGCTGAGCGACTCGGTGCTGTCCCGCGAGGACATCGTCGCCACGATCAAGTACCTGGCCAGCCTGCACATCGACCGCACCTCGATGGCGGGCGTGCGCAACGGTGAGGCGATCGAGGTCCGCGTCGAGACGGACGACATCGACCACTTCGGCAACCGCCGCATCCGCGCCGTGGGCGAGCTGATCCAG
>NCKG01000190.1:0-4127 GCA_002279095.1 Cellulomonas sp. 14-74-6 | reverse complement strand
CGCGGACCTGCCCGGTGCCGAGGCGACCAGCGAGAACGCCGCGTTCAAGACCGTGCTGCTCGATCGGGCGACCGGCCTTCCCGTGGTACCGGGCGGGTCGCTCGGCTTCCGGTACGGGAAGTCCGGCGAAGGGCGCTGGAACCTCGACCTCGGGGACGTCGACCCGTTGCTGAGCCTGTCCGGGGAGGCGCCGCTCGGAGCGGCACCCGGCCGGGCGGCCGGGGCGGACGGCGTGCAGGGCGTCGAGGTGGACCTGCCGCGGTTCGACGCCCTGGACGGGACCGCCGGGACGATCCGGCGCGGCGTGCCGGCGCGCCGCGTGGCGGGTCACCTGGTCACCACGGTGTTCGACCTGCTGCTCGCGCGGTACGGCGTCGGACGCCCCGGGATGCCCGGCCAGTGGCCGACCGGGTACGACGACGCGACGCAGCCCGGCACACCTGCCTGGCAGGAGGAGTTCACGGGCGTCCCGGCGGCGGCCGCCGCACGGATCGGGCGCGAGTTCGCGGCCAACGCCGAGGAGTCGCGCGGCCGCTCGATGATCATCATGGGCGCGGGAACCAACCACTGGTTCCACTCCGACACGATCTACCGCACCTTCCTCACCCTGACGATGCTGACCGGCTGCCAGGGCGTGAACGGTGGTGGCTGGGCGCACTACGTCGGCCAGGAGAAGGTGCGGCCGATCACCGGCTACACCACCTACGCGATGGCGCTGGACTGGGCGCGACCCCCGCGCACCATGGTCCAGACCGCCTACTGGTACCTGCACACCGACCAGTTCCGGTACGACCCCTTCTCGGCCGACGCGCTCTCGGCGGCCACGGGCACCGGCCTGCTGGCGGGGCTGACCACGGCGGACGTGATCGCGAAGACGGCCCGGATGGGCTGGATGCCGTCCTACCCGACGTTCGACCGGAGCCCGTTGGCGCTCGCGGACGACGCCGAGGCGGCCGGTCTGCCGGTCGACGAGTACGTGCCGCAGGAGCTCGCCGCCGGCCGGTTGCGCTTCGCGGCCGAGGACCCCGACGCCCCCGAGAACTTCCCGCGCGTGCTGACGGTGTGGCGGGCCAACCTGCTCGGCAGCTCCGCCAAGGGCAACGAGTACTTCCTCAAGCACCTGCTCGGCACCGAGTCCAACCTCCGGGCGGAGGAGGCGCCGCCGGACCGGCGGCCGCGCGACGTCGTCTGGCACGACGAGGCACCCACCGGCAAGCTCGACCTGCTGCTGTCGCTCGACTTCCGGATGACGAGCACCACGGTGTTCTCCGACGTGGTGCTGCCCGCGGCGACCTGGTACGAGAAGCACGACCTCAACACGACGGACATGCACCCGTTCGTCAACTCGTTCAGCCCCGCGATCGCGCCGCCGTGGCAGTCCCGGACCGACTTCGACATCTTCCAGACGCTCGCGCGCACGTTCAGCACGTTGGCGCGCACGCACCTCGGCGTGCGGCGCGACGTCGTGGCCGTGCCCTTCACGCACGACACGCCCGACGAGATGCTCAACCCGGGCGGGGTCGCGCTGGACTGGGCGCAGGGGGAGTGCGACCCGGTGCCCGGGGTCACCATGCCGAAGCTCGTCGTCGTCGAACGGGACTACGGGGCTGTCGCCGCGAAGATGGCGACCCTCGGGCCGCTCGTCGACACGCTGGGCGCGACCACCAAGGGCGTCACCTTCGACGTGCGCGAGGAGGTGGCGTACCTCGGCCAGAAGAACGGCGTGGCGCGGAACACGGGCAGCGACGTGCTCGAGGGGCGACCGCTGCTGACCCGGGACGTGCACGCGTGCGAGGCGATCCTCGCGCTGTCCGGTACCACCAACGGCCGCCTCGCGGTCCAGGGTTTCCACACCCTCGAGAAGCGCACCGGGACGACGATCGCGGACCTCGCCGCCGAGCACGAGGGCAAGCGCGTGACGTTCGCGGACACGCAGAGCAGGCCCGCGACGGTGATCACCTCCCCCGAGTGGTCCGGCACCGAGGCGCACGGGCGGCGGTACTCCCCGTTCACGGTGAACGTGGAACGGCTCAAGCCGTGGCACACCTTGACCGGTCGGCAGCACTTCTACCTGGACCACGACTGGATGGCCGAGCTCGGCGAGCAGCTGCCGGTGTTCCGGCCGCCGCTGGACATGGGGCAGCTGTTCGGCGAACCGGAGCTCGGGTCCACCGGCGAGCTCGGCGTCACGCTGCGGTACCTGACCCCGCACAACAAGTGGTCGATCCACTCCGAGTACCAGGACAACCTGTTCATGCTGACGCTGTCTCGCGGCGGCCCGACCATCTGGATGAGCGACCTGGACGCCGCCACGGTCGGTGTGCGGGACAACGACTGGGTCGAGGCGGTGAACCGCAACGGCGTCGTCGTCGCGCGGGCGGTCGTCTCGCACCGCATGCCCAAGGGGACCGTGTACATGTACCACGCCCAGGACCGCCTGATCGACGTGCCCCTGACCGAGACGACGGGCCGCCGCGGCGGTATCCACAACTCGCTGACCAGGCTTCTCATCAAACCGACCCACCTGATCGGCGGGTACGCGCAGCTGTCCTACGCGTTCAACTACCTCGGCCCGACGGGCAACCAGCGCGACGAGGTCACGGTCATCCGCCGCCGCTCGCAGGAGGTTGAGTACTGATGAGGGTGATGGCGCAGATGTCGATGGTGATGAACCTCGACAAGTGCATCGGCTGCCACACGTGCTCGGTCACCTGCAAGCAGGCGTGGACCAACCGCACGGGTATGGAGTACGTCTGGTTCAACAACGTCGAGACGCGCCCGGGTCAGGGCTACCCGCGCACGTACGAGGACCAGCAACGCTGGCAGGGCGGCTGGACGCTGAACCGTCGCGGCCGGCTCCAGCTGAAGGCGGGCAGCCGGGCGAAGAACCTGCTCACCATCTTCGCCAGCCCCAAGATGCCGTCGATGGACCAGTACTACGAGCCCTGGACCTACGACTACGAGAACCTGACCAGCGCGCCGTTGCAGGAGCACACCCCGGTGGCCCGGCCGCTGTCGCTGATCACGGGTGAGCCGACCAAGGTGCGGTGGAGCGCCAACTGGGACGACGACCTGGGCGGCGCCCCGGAGCTGACCAAGGACGACCCGGTGCTGGCCAAGGTCTCGGCGGACGTCAAGCTCGAGTTCGAGAAGACGTTCATGTTCTACCTGCCGCGCATCTGCGAGCACTGCCTGAACCCGTCGTGCGCGGCCTCCTGCCCGTCCGGCGCGATCTACAAGCGGTCCGAGGACGGCATCGTGCTGGTGGACCAGGACCGGTGCCGCGGCTGGCGCAAGTGCGTCACCGGCTGCCCGTACAAGAAGGTCTACTTCAACCACCGCACCGGCAAGGCCGAGAAGTGCACGTTCTGCTTCCCGCGCATCGAGGTGGGCATCCCGACGGTCTGCTCGGAGACGTGCGTCGGCCGGCTGCGCTACATCGGCCTGGTGCTGTACGACGCCGACCGGGTGCTCGCGGCGGCCAGCGAGCCGGACGAGACCAAGCTGCTGGCGGCGCAGCGCAGCGTGTTCCTCGACCCGTTCGACGCCGAGGTGATCCGGGAGGCGGAACGGTCGGGCATCCCGCGCGACTGGATCGACGCCGCGCAGCGGTCGCCGATCTGGAAGCTGATCAGCACCTACGAGGTGGCGCTGCCGCTGCACCCGGAGTACCGGACCATGCCGATGGTCTGGTACATCCCGCCGCTGTCACCGGTGGTGGACGTGGTGCGGGACACGGGGGAGGACGCCGAGGAGCGGGGCAACCTGTTCGCGGCCATCGATGCGCTGCGCATCCCGGTGGAGTACCTGGCCGGCCTGTTCACCGCAGGCGACACCGCGCCGGTCACCGCGGTGCTGCGCAAGCTCGCCGCGATGCGGTCGTACATGCGCGACCTGTCGATGGGACGCGAGGGCGACGCGTCGATCCCGGCGGCCGTCGGCATGGACGAGGGCACGATGCGCGAGATGTACCGGCTGCTGGCGATCGCCAAGTACGACGAGCGGTACGTGATCCCCACCGCCCACGAGGAGCAGGCGCACGGGCTGGAGGAGCTGGCCACGGAGTGCAGCCTGGACTACGAGGGTGGCCCGGGGATGAACGAGTGGGGCCCGTTCGGCGAGGGGTC
>NCKG01000189.1:0-4135 GCA_002279095.1 Cellulomonas sp. 14-74-6 | reverse complement strand
GTGCCGCCCGGACCTCACCGGCCGGCGCGCGCCTCGATCAGCGCGAGCAGCGTCCGGATCCCGGCGCCCGTCCCGCCGAGCGGTGTGTAGCCGTGCGCTTCGCGGGAGTTGAAGGCGGGGCCGGCCACGTCGAGGTGGGCCCACGGGGTGCTGCCGACGAACTCGCGCAGGAAGATCCCCGCCGTCAGCATGCCGCCGAATCTCTCGCCGATGTTGGACAGGTCGGCGACCTGCGACTTCAGGCCTGCGCGGAGCTCGGCGGGCAGCGGCATCGGCCAGAACGGCTCACCAGACCGGTCCGCGGCCGCCACGACCTCGCCACGGACCTCGTCGGAGCCCATCACCGCCGACACCCGGTCGCCGAGAGCGACCACCTGGGCGCCGGTGAGCGTGGCGATGTCGAGCACCACGTCCGGCTTCTCCTCGACGGCCGCCACCAACGCGTCCGCCATCACCAGCCGGCCCTCGGCGTCGGTGTTGAGCACCTCGACGGTGGTGCCGCCGCGCATCGTCAGCACGTCCGAGGGGCGCTGCGCGGTGCCGGAGGGCATGTTCTCGGCGACGGCGAGCCAACCCGTCACCGCGACCGGCAGCCCGAGGCGCGCGGCCGCCAGCACGGTGTGCAGCACGGCGGCGGCTCCAGCCATGTCGGACTTCATGCCGACCATGCCCTCGGCCGTCTTGATCGACAGCCCACCGGAGTCGAACGTGATGCCCTTGCCGACCAGGGCCACGTGGCGGCGCGCCCGGGACGGTGCATAGGTCACCTTCACCAGACGGGGCGGTCGCACGGATCCCTGACCGACGCCCAGGATCCCGCCGAAGCCACCGGCGGCCAGGGCCTTCTCGTCCAGGACGGTCACCTTGACGCCCTTGACCTCCCGCGCCGCGGTGCGGGCCGCATCGGCGAGGGCCGCGGGGTAGAGCTCGTTCGGCGGCATGTTGACCAGGTCGCGCGCGGCGTGGACGGCGGCGGCGATCACCTGCGCACGGTCGACCGCGGCGGTCGCGGCCTTGTCCTTCGCGAGCCCGGTGACCACCTGGATCTCGGCGACGGGCGACGCGGCGGACGCCGAGGTGGCCGTGCCCCGGTAGCGGGTGAAGGCGTACGCACCGAGCAGGGCACCCTCGGCGACCGCCGCGACGCGGGCGACGTCGTCCGCGGGCAGCACCAGCGCGACCGAGCCGACCCCGGCGAGCTCGCGGGTCGCTGCCCCGGCCGCACGGCGCAGCGCCTCGGCATCCGGAGCCGTCGTCCCGGTGCCGGTGAGGACCAGGACGCGGGCGGACAGCCCGGTCGCCGGGAGGCGCCGCACCTCACCGGTCGCACCCGTGATGCCGAGCGCCGGGGCGTCCGACGACAGCGCGGCGCGCAGCGACTCGGGCAGCCAGTCGGCCCCGAGCAGCTGGGGAGCGCCGTCACGCTCCGCGGTGGCGACCACCAGGGCGTCGACGGACAGGCGTGCGGGGTCCTTGCCGGTCAGCGAGATCACCACCGCATGCTAGTGCGGGCGTCGCGGCGGGCTTCGTCCGGACGGCGGGTACCGTGGGCCGCCGTGAGCATCCCTCTGGTCGTCCTGCTGGGCGCGCTGTGCCTGCTCCTGGCCTCGTGGGCGGGCTGGTACACGGTCTGCGACAGGCCGGTGGTGGCCCGGCAGCTGCTCGCGGCCGCCACGGTCGAGCTGGTGCTCCTGGTGCAGGCCGCGATCGCGGGTGCCCGCTGGTCCGGGGTCGCGGCCCACGTCTCGCCGGGGCTGTTCTGGACCTACGTGGCCGTGCAGCTGTTCGTCCTGCCCCTGGCGGCCACCTGGGCGTTCGCCGAGCGGACCCGGTGGAGCTCCGTGGTGCTGCTGGCGGCAGCGGTGACCATCGGCGTGATGGAGTGGCGGCAGTGGCAGATCTGGAGCGTCGCATGAGGAGGACCTCCACCGGCCCGGGCCGCGCCCTGGTGGCCGTGTACGGCGTCCTCGCGCTGTCCGCCACGGCGCGCGCCGTGTTCCAGGTGGCCACCAAGCTGTCGCAGGCGCCGGTGGCCTACCTGCTGTCCCTGTTCGCGGCGCTCGTCTACATCGTCGCGACCGTGGCGCTGGCCACGTCGCGGCGGCGGCTCGCCTGGGCCGCCGTGCTGACCGAGCTGACGGGCGTGCTGGTGGTCGGCACCGTCTCCCTGGTCGCGCGCCAGGAGTTCCCCGATGCGACCGTCTGGTCCGCGTACGGGCAGGGCTACGGCTACGTCCCGTTGCTGCTGCCCTTCCTGGGCGTGCTCTGGCTCGTGCGCACGGGTCGTGGCGACGGCCGATAGGTTGGGGCCGTGTACCGGCTGCTCTTCGACCTCGTCCTGCGGCGGCTGGATCCCGAACGGGCGCACGCCTGGAGCTTCGCGCTGATCCGTGGCGTCTCCGACGTGCCCGGCCTGCGGTGGCTGGTCGGCCGGGTGCTGGGCGGACCGCCGACGGGCGCGCTGACCCTGTGGGGCCGGCGATGGCCGTCTCGGCTGGGGCTGGCGGCAGGCTTCGACAAGGACGGGCACGGCGTCCTCGGCATGACGATGCTCGGCTTCGGGTTCGTCGAGGTCGGCACCGTGACCGCGCAGCCGCAGCCGGGCAACGAGCCGCCTCGGCTCTGGCGCGTGCTCGACCAGCAGGCGTTGCGCAACCGGATGGGGTTCAACAACGAGGGGTCGGCGGTGGTGGCCGAGCGCCTGCGCCGGCTGCGTGCCACCCGTCGCGGCCGGGCCGCGGTCATCGGCGTCAACATCGGCAAGTCACGCGTGACCCCTGTCGAGCACGCGGCGACCGACTACGCGACCAGCGCCGGACGGCTGGCGCCGTACGCCGACTACCTGGTGGTCAACGTCTCGTCGCCGAACACACCCGGCCTGCGGGACCTGCAGGCCGTCGATGCGCTGCGGCCGGTGCTCGAGGCGACGCGGGTCGCCGCGGACGAGGCGACCGTGCGCGCGGGTCGGGGACCGTGCCCGCTCCTGGTGAAGATCGCGCCCGACCTGTCGGACGACGACGTGGACGCCGTGGCCGAGCTCGTCGCGGAGCTCGGGCTGGACGGCGTGGTGGCCGTCAACACCACCATCGCGCACGACCTCGGACCCGGTGGGCTGTCCGGACCACCGCTGCTCGGCAGAGGGCTCGACGTCGTCGCACGGTTGCGCGACCGTCTCGGGCCGGAGGCGGTGATCATCGGGGTCGGTGGCATCAGCACCCCGGCCGACGCGCGGGAGTACCTCGCGGTCGGCGCCACGCTGGTGCAGGCCTACACCGGCCTGATCTACCGCGGTCCCTTCTTCGCGGCGCGCATCTCCCGGGCGCTCGGCGCCGACGCCAGCCGGTCACGGACGGAGGTCTGATCCGTGCGACCTCGGTGGCAGTGGCTGCTGCTCGACGACACCGGCGTCGAGCTGGACCGGCCCTCGAGCCCCGTCTTCGCGGCGCGGTTCGACGCCGAGACGTGGCTCGGCGAGCACTGGCGCGGCCTGTCGGCGCAGGGAGCCCGGACGGCGCGTCTGCTGCACGAGGGTGAGCCGGTACAGCCGGACGTCCCGCTGCCGACCGTCTGACGGACGTCGCCCGACGCGGTCCGGCGTCAGGACGGAGCGCCCACGTCGGGTGGGGTGACGTCAGGCGGGGTAGTGCCCGTGCTTGACCAGGGCCTTCGGCAGGCGGGTGGGCCGCAGCTGGAAGGCCCGCAGGACGGCGTACATCGCCAGCCCCTTCGGGATCGCGGCCACGCCGAACTTGGCGACCAGCTTCTTGCGCAGACCGCGCCACAGGACGTAGCCGTCGATGAAGGCGGCGATGACGTACAGGTAGAGCGCGAGCGTCACGATCGTGAAGAACGCGGCGTTGACCCGCGCACCCACGGCGGCCAGCACCAAGAACGCGGCGGCGACCGGCATGAAGAACTCGCCGAGGCTCCACCGGGCGTCGACGTGGTCGCGCGTGTAGCGCCGCACCGGCCCGCGGTCGCGAGGCGGCAGGTGGCGCTCGTCGCCCGTCTGCATGGCCTTGTACTCGAGGTCGCGCTGGATGCGTGCCTTGGCCCGCGCGTCCTTGGCGGCGGCCTTGCGATCGGTCGGCACGAGCGGGCGCTTGTTGGCCGCCTCGGCCTCCTTGCGGGACGG
>NCKG01000188.1:0-4187 GCA_002279095.1 Cellulomonas sp. 14-74-6 | reverse complement strand
CAAGCTGCCGCACTCGCTGGGCCTGCTGTACGAGTCGCTGACCGAGCACCTGGGCTTCCTGCGCTCGTCGGACGAGTACAAGGTGATGGCCCTCGCGTCCTACGGCGAGCCGCGGTTCCTGGACGACCTGCGCGAGATCGTGCGGACCACCGGTGACGGCGGGTTCGTCGCACCGGTGCCGGACTGGTCGCGGTGGGCGCCGGCGCGGGTCGACGACGGCACGTGGGGCGGCGCCCACGCCGACCTCGCCGCCTCCGTGCAGGCGCGCCTGGAGGAGGTGCTCGTCGAGCTGGCCCGCTGGCTGCACGAGCGCACCGGTGACACGGCGCTGACCATGGCCGGTGGCATCGCGCTGAACTGCGTGGCCAACTCGCGGATCTGGCGGGAGAGCGGGTTCGAGCAGGTGTGGGTGCAGCCGGCCGCGGGCGACGCCGGCACGTCGCTGGGCGCGGCGCTGCAGGTGGCGGCCGAGCTGGGTGAGCCGGTGCGGCCGATGGGGGGCGCCGACCTGGGCCGCGAGTGGTCCGACGACGAGCTGGCGGCGAAGCTGCGCACGGCCAAGGTGCCGTTCAGCACGCCGGACGACCTGCCGGGCGAGGTGGCCGACGTGCTGGCCTCCAACGGCGTGATCGCCTGGTTCGACGGGCGCAGCGAGTTCGGCCCGCGGGCCCTCGGCCACCGGTCCCTGCTGGCGCACCCCGGGTTCGCCGAGAACCTCGAGCGGCTCAACGACGTCAAGGGCCGCGAGCAGTTCCGCCCGGTGGCGCCGATGGTGCTCGAGGACCGCGCGGCGGACATCTTCTCCGACGGGCCGATCCCCAGCCCCTACATGCTGTTCGTGCACCGGGTGGACCCCGGCTGGGTGGACCGCATCCCCGCCGCCGTGCACGTCGACGGCACCGCGCGCATCCAGACCGTCGACCCGGCCACGCAGCCGCGGCTGGGAGCCACGCTCCGCGAGTTCGAGCAGCGCACCGGCCTGCCGGTGGTGATCAACACGAGCCTCAACACGGCCGGACGGCCGATGGTGGACGACCCGCGCGACGCCTTGGAGCTGTTCGGCTCGGCACCGGTGGACCTGCTGGTGCTCGGCCCGCACCTGGTGCGGCGGTCGGAGGTGTTCGCGCAGCCCGACGGGGTGCCGGCGTGAACGGCGACGGCGCGCCGCCCGCTTTCGACGGGTCGACGGTCCACCCCAGCTGGGCGGTGGTGATCCCGACCGTCGGTCGGCCGTCGCTGCACGCCCTGCTGACCGACCTCGCGGCGCAGGTCTTCGCCGGGGACCCACCCGCGCAGGTGGTCGTCGTCGACGACCGCCCGCTGGCCGACGACGCGCCGCTCGCCCTGCCCGGAACGGCGGGGCAGCTTCCCGCACCGGTGCTGCTCCGCACCGGCGGACGCGGCCCGGCCGCCGCGCGCAACGTCGGCTGGCGCACGGTGCGCACCGACTGGGTGCTGTTCCTGGACGACGACGTGCGGCTGCCGGCCGGCTGGAGCGAGGCATTCCTGGCGGATCTGCGGTCGGCCGACGCGCAGGCGACCGTCGCGGGGACGCAGGCCCGGCTGCACGTGCCGCTGCCGGCCGACCGGCCGCCGACCGACTGGGAGCGCAGCACCGCCGGCCTCGAGCACGCCCGCTGGGCGACGGCCGACATGGCGTACCGCCGCACGGCGCTCGCAGGGGTCGAGGGGTTCGACGAGCGGTTCCCCCGCGCCTACCGGGAGGACGCCGACCTGGCGCTGCGCGTGCGGCAGGGCGGCTGGGAGCTGGTGGTCGGCGAGCGGGTGACGCACCACCCCGTGCGGCCGGCCGACGACGGCGTCAGCGTGCGGGTGCAGGCCGGTGCGCGCGACGACGTGCTGATGCGGGCGCTGCACGGACCCAGCTGGCGGGACCTGGCGGAGACCGGCCGTGGGCGCTTCGCGTGGCACGCCGCCACGGTGGGCGCCGCGGCTGCCGCGACGGCGGCCCTTGCCGCCCGGCGTCGTCGGACCGCCGCGCTGGCCGGCCTGGCCTCCGCGGCGCTGATC
Organism: Cellulomonas sp. 14-74-6; assembly: GCA_002279095.1. Lineage (GTDB taxonomy): Bacteria > Actinomycetota > Actinomycetes > Actinomycetales > Cellulomonadaceae > Cellulomonas. The sequence continues at coordinate 2,156 of NCKG01000188.1, read as the reverse complement.
GCCGACTTCCTTCGCGTCCGGCTGTCCGGCGGCCCGCGTCCCGGTGACTCCGGCTGGGTGCCGGAGTGGCGCCGCATGGCGTGGACCTCCGCCGTGATCCCGTTCGCCGCCGTCCGGCACCGGGTGGCCGGTGAGCTGGCGGCTCGCGCCGACGACGTGCCGCCGTGGCGCCCCCCGGTGCGTGCGGTGCTGTTCGACCGCGACGGCACGCTGGTCGAGGACGTCCCCTACAACAGCAACCCGGACGCCGTGCAGCCGGTGCCCGGCGCCCGCGAGGCGCTCGACGCCCTGCGCGCCGCCGGTGTGCTGGTCGGCATGGTGACCAACCAGTCCGGGGTCGGCCGCGGGCTGCTGACGGCGGCGCAGCTGGACGCCGTCCAGCAGCGGGTGCTGGAGCTGCTGGGCCCGTTCGACACCGTGGCGGTCTGCCCGCACCGTCCCGACGCGGGGTGCACGTGCCGCAAGCCCGGCGCCGGGCTGGTGCTCGAGGCCGCCCGCCGGCTCGGCGTCCAGCCGTGGGAGTGCGCCGTGGTGGGGGACATCGGGACGGACGTCGACGCCGCCGTCGCGGCGGGGGCCCGTGCGGTGCTGGTGCCGACGCCGGTCACCCGCCCGGAGGAGGTGCAGCACGCCGAGGACGTGGCCGAGGACCTGCGCGGCGCCGTCCGGCTGCTGCGCCCGGACGTTCCGCTGGCCCGGCACCTGGCGGTGACCCGATGAGCCGGTTGCTGGCCGTCCGCCTCGACAGCGACGGCGACGTGCTGCTCACCGGACCGGCCGTCCGGGCGCTGGGCGCGCTCGCCGATCACGTCGACCTGCTCGTCTCGCCGGCCGGTGCCCAGGCGGCCCGGCTGCTGCCCGGCGTCGACCAGGTGCACGTGTTCGACGCGCCGTGGAGCGGCTTCGCGCCGCCGCCGGTGGACGCCCGGGCCGCGGACGCCCTGGTCAGCGACCTGCGCGCGGCGCGGTACGACCGTGCGGCCGTCTTCACCTCCTTCCACCAGAGCCCGCTGCCCACGGCGCTGCTGCTGCGCCTGGCCGGCATCGGCTGGATCGCCGCCACCAGCGAGGACTACCCGGGCTCGCTGCTGGACGTCCGCCACCACCGGCCCGCCGGGCTGCACGAGGTGGAGGCGGCGCTGGACCTGGCACGCGCGGCCGGCGGTTCACTGACGGCCGACGACGACGGCGCGCTCTCGGTGCGGCACCCGTTGCCGGACGTCTCCGCGCTGCTGCCGGTGCGCCCCTATGTGGTGCTGCACCCGGGCGCCTCGGTGGCGTCCCGCGCACCTGCACCGGAGCACGCCGCGCGCCTGGTCGGCGCGCTGACCGCCGCGGGCCGGCACGTGGTGGTCACCGGCGGCCCGGGGGAGCGGGACCTGGCCGCCACGGTCGCCGGCGGCGCGGCCGACCCGGCCGAGGTGACCGACGTGTCCGGCCGCACCGACCTCGCCCAGCTGGCCGCGGTGCTGGCCGGCGCCGACGCCGTGGTGGTGGGCAACACCGGTCCGGCGCATCTCGCGGCCGCCGTCGGCACCCCCGTGGTGTCGCTGTTCGCCCCGGTGGTGCCGGCCGGCCGGTGGGCGCCGTGGGGTGTCCCGACCGTGCTGCTCGGCGACCAGGACGCGCCGTGCGCCGGCTCGCGGGCGCGGCAGTGCCCGGTGCCCGGACACCCGTGCCTGGACGTCGACCCGTACGCCGTGGTGCAGGCGGTCGACGCGCTCGCGGGCGCGCCGCTGCCGCTGACGGCGCTGACGGAGCTGACCCGGCTGACCGGGATGAGCCGGCCGACCGGGCCGACCGAGGAGGTGCACGCATGAGGGTTCTCGCCTGGCACGTGCACGGCTCGTGGATGACGTCGTTCGTTCAGGGTTCGCACGACTACGTGGTCCCGGTGGACGACGAGCGGTCGCCCGACGGCCGCGGCCGCGCCCAGTCGTGGGACTGGCCGGCCTCCGTCCGGGAGGTGCACGTCGACGCGCTGCGCGACGAGCTGGTGGACGTCGTGGTGCTGCAGCGACCCGGCGAGCTCGAGCTGCTGGAGCGGTGGACCGGCCTGCGGGCCGGTGTCGACGTGCCGGCCGTCTACGTCGAGCACAACACCCCCGCGGGCCACGCGGTCGCCACGCGGCACCACCTGGCGGACCGCACCGACG
>NCKG01000187.1:0-4217 GCA_002279095.1 Cellulomonas sp. 14-74-6 | reverse complement strand
GCCGGTCCGCGGGGCGCGGTCGTCGGCGCCGTGAGCCTCACCGGGCCCAGCGAGCGGATGGACCAGCGGCGGGTGGAGCAGCTGTACGCGACGATCCGCGAGGTGCTCCCGCCGCTCCTGCCGGCCGGCCTGACGTTGCCCCCCGGCTGAGCGACATGGCGATGCGCTCCTGCGCATCGCCATGTCATACTCGTTTCGCTGCACGTGATGGGCATTGCGACTAGCGAAATGGACTCCCCGGTGCCGACCATTCTCGACCAGCTCTCCGCCCACCGTCTGGTGCCGGTCGTCGTCATCGACGACGCCTCCCAGGCCGGTCCGCTCGCGCAGGTCCTGGTCGACGGCGGCCTGCCGGTCGCCGAGGTGACCTTCCGCACCGCGGCCGCCGCGGAGGCGATCCGCGCGATGAGCGACCGCGGGGACGTGCTGGTCGGCGCCGGGACCGTGCTGACACCGGCCCAGGTGGACGCCGCGGTCGCCGCGGGAGCGCACTACGTCGTCTCGCCCGGCACGGACCGCGCGGTCGTCGAGCGGGCGCAGGAGAAGGGCGTGCTCGCCCTGCCGGGAGCCGTCACCGCGACCGAGGTGCAGGCGGCGTTGGCGCTCGGGCTCACCACGGTGAAGTTCTTCCCGGCCGGCACGTCCGGCGGTGCCGCGGCGATCGCCGCGCTGTCCGCGCCGTTCGGCGGTGTCGGGTTCGTGCCCACGGGTGGCGTCGGGCCGAAGAACCTCGGCGAGTACCTGGCGCTGCCGTCCGTCAAGGCCGTCGGCGGCTCCTGGATGGTGCCGCGCGACCGGGTCGCCGCCGGCGACCTCGCGGGGGTGCGCGACCTCGTCGCCGAGGCGGTCCGGCTCGCGTCGAGCCTGCGCCCCTGACCACGCCGAACCGCCCGCCCCGCAGCCCGAAACCAGCGCACCGACCCAGCCGCAGGAGTGCCCGTGCCCGCCCTGACCATCCGCCCCGCCGAGCAGACCCGGTACGACGCCGTCAGCCTGGGTGAGGTGATGCTGCGCCTCGACCCGGGTGAGGGGCGCATCCGCACGGCCCGTGAGCTCCGGGTGTGGGAGGGCGGCGGTGAGTACAACGTCGCCCGCGGCCTGCGCCGGGCCTTCGGGCTGCGCGCCGCCGTCGTGACGGCGCTCGCGGACAACGAGGTCGGGCGGCTGGTCGAGGACCTGATCCTGCAGGGCGGCGTCGACACCTCGTTCATCCGGTGGATGCCCTACGACGGCGTCGGCCGCACGGTGCGGAACGGGCTGAACTTCACCGAGCGCGGGTTCGGGGTGCGTGGCGCCGTCGGCGTCTCCGACCGGGGCCTGACCGCAGCCAGCCAGCTGCGCGCCGACGACGTCGACTGGGACCACCTGTTCGGCGAGCTGGGCGTGCGGTGGTTCCACACCGGCGGCATCTACGCGGCGCTGTCCGAGACGAGCGCGGCCACCACGCTGGCCGCGGTGGAGGCGGCGCACCGGCACGGCACCGTCGTCTCCTACGACCTGAACTACCGGCCCAGCCTCTGGAAGGCGATCGGTGGCAAGGAGCGCGCGCAGCAGGTCAACCGCGAGATCGCCCGGCACGTCGACGTGATGATCGGCAACGAGGAGGACTTCACCGCGGCCCTCGGGTTCGAGGTGGAAGGGGTGGACGAGAACCTGTCCGCGCTGGACGTCGACGCGTTCGGCGCGATGATCGACCGGGTCGGCGCGCAGTACCCGAACTTCGCCGTCATCGCCACGACGCTGCGCACCGTGCGGTCCGCCACGGTGAACGACTGGGGTGCGATCGCGTGGTCCCGCGAGGAGGGGTTGGTGCGCGCCACGCACCGGCCCGGGCTGGAGATCCTCGACCGCGTGGGCGGCGGCGACTCGTTCGCCTCCGGCCTGGTGTTCGGGCTGCTCGACGGTCAGCCGCTGGCGACGGCCGTCGAGTACGGCGCCGCGCACGGCGCGCTGGCGATGACCACGCCGGGCGACACGACGATGGCCTCCAAGGCGGAGGTGCTCAAGCTGGCCGGCGGCGGGAGCGCGCGGGTGGACCGCTGAGGGTCAGCTGCCGGACCCGTCGAACGTGAGCACCACCTTCACGTCGTCGTCCCGGTCCACGAACGCGTCGGCGAACCGCTCGACCGGGACCCGGCGCGTGATCAGCCGTGCGAGCCAGTCGACGTCGGCCTTGGCCAGCGCCTCGGCCGCGAGCCGGTAGTGGTGCAGGTTCGCGTTGACCGAGCCGACGACCGCCTCGTTCTCCAGCACGATCTCGCGGTTGAGCCCGCCGGCGTCGACGGTCAGCCGGCGCCTGGTCGGAGACACGCCGGTCAGGCAGACGATGCCGTAGGACGAGGTGGCGGCGATCGCGCCGAAGATCAGCGGGCCGACGCCGGTCGCCTCGATGACGACGTCCGGCTTGATCGCCGCCGCGACCTCGTCGATGTCGCCGTGGTGGTACGTCGCGCCGAGGTCGGAGACCAGGGCCGGCTTGGGCCCGTCGGTCACGCGGTCGAGCACGTGCACCTCGAGCCCGCGCTGGACGCCCAGCATGGCCGCGAGCAGCCCGATGGGTCCGGCGCCGGTGACCAGCACCGTGCGCGGCTCGAACCAGGCGCGCCGCCCCACGTGCTCCACCTGGTCCCACGCCTTGGCGACCACCGTCGTCGGCTCCATCAGCACGCCGACGTGGTGCAGCCGCGGGTCGAGCTTCACGGCGAAGTCCGGCTCCACCGACCACCGGTCGCTGGCGCAGCCGTCCAGCTGCTTGATGCCGCGCTCGGTGTACAGCCCGTTGCGGCACATGTCGAACTGCCCGTGCGCGCAGGCGCCGCACGGCACCGGGTCCGGCCGACGGACGACGCCGACCACCAGGTCGCCGGCCGAGAAGCCGCTGCCGTCGGGCGCGGTGCGCACGCGCCCCAGGGACTCGTGGCCGACCACCAGCCGGTCGCGTCCCGGTGGCGCCCAGCCGTAGTCCCCGTCGGCGATCTCCCGGTCGGTCCCGCACACGCCGACGGCGAGGGCGTCGACGAGCAGGTGGCCCTGCGGCGCCGTGGCGTCCGGGACGTCGCCGACCTGCAGGGTGCCGCCGTGCAGCGGGATGGTGGTCAGCGCACGCATGGTCGCTCCTTCTCCGGGGGCCGCGTCCGCGTGAGGACCGGCGGGCGGCCGAGGGCCCGATGGAGCCCTCCCGCACGCTAACCACGGACCGCTGGAGCGGCACGGCGAGAGGAAGGTTGTATTTCCACGGGTGTCTCCGCTTTTAACCGCGCGTTTCCTGAGCAACACTGACGGCAGCCGAGTCCGGGAGGAACCGAGGGTGGTCCAGCCGAGGGAGAACGACCCCGCTCGCCGCGCCGTCGCGGCACCGGCACCCTTCGCACCGGCACCGTTCGCACCCGCAGCCTCCGCACCCGCAACCTCCGCACCCGCGCCCGCCGCATCCCCGGCATCCGCACGCCCGGCCGCCGCGCACCCGCGCCGCGCCGCCTCCCGCCGACCCGCACCGGGGGTTCCCCGGCGCAGCTGAGCCCGTTCCCGCTACCTCCGCACGAGCGTGTGTCGATCGAAGGAGCCCAGATGAACCCGAGCACCGCACCGCGCACCCCGGCCGAACCGGGCCTCGACGGCCCGGTCTCGGAGGCGCTGCTCCGGCTCGGGCGCCATCTGCGGCGCGGGGAGGTCTCCGCGGACCTGCGGACCCTCAGCAAGGTGGGCGGGCGGGACGCCGACGAGTTCTACCGGGACCGCTGGAGCCACGACAAGGTGGTCCGCTCCACCCATGGCGTGAACTGCACCGGGTCGTGCTCGTGGAAGGTCTACGTCAAGGACGGGATCATCACGTGGGAGGCGCAGCAGACCGACTACCCGAGCGTCGGTCCGGACCGGCCGGAGTACGAGCCGCGCGGCTGCCCGAGGGGCGCGGCGTTCAGCTGGTACACATACTCGCCGACCCGGATCCGCTACCCGTACGTGCGCGGGGTGCTGCTCGACCTGTACCGCGAGGAGCGGCGCCGCACCGGTGACCCGGTGGCGGCGTGGGCGGCGATCGTCGAGGACCCGGACAAGGCCCGCCGGTACAAGAGCGCTCGGGGCCGGGGCGGCCTGGTGCGGGCCAGCTGGGACGAGGCGGTGGAGATCGTCGCCGCCGCGCAGGTCCACACGATCAAGACGTACGGGCCGGACCGGGTGGCCGGGTTCTCGCCCATCCCCGCGATGTCGCAGGGAAT
>NCKG01000186.1:0-4233 GCA_002279095.1 Cellulomonas sp. 14-74-6 | reverse complement strand
GTGAGAACCTTGTCGGGTGTTCGTCGTGACGGCCGATCAGCAGGGGAGCCGCCGGTCGACCGACCAGGTCCCCGCCCTGCTCTCGCGCCTGCCGGACCTCGACCTCGAGCCCGAGCTCGCGCCCCCAACCCGTGGCGGCTGCCGTCAGGTCGGCGAGCGTGGCCGAGCCGTAGACCTCCGGCTCGCGGACGCCGAGACGCCCCAGGTTCGGGCCGTTGAGGACGAGGACGCTGGTCACGTCGGTCAGGTTAGCGGCGGTGGCCGGTCCGGCCGCGCGCGCGGTCACGGCGAGTGCTCGCCGCACGAGCACTCCCTACCTGCGGTCTCGCCGCGTCGGTGCCGACCGTGCCCTGACCTCTGGTCGCACCTGACGCCCCTCCCGGGTCAGGCCGAGTCCGGTCGGGCTACAGCTCGATCGCTGTGGTCCGGCGGGGCTCGGCCGTGACCTCCGCGTAGGCGGCGGCGAGGAGCGTGGGGTCCGGGCCCTCCAGCCGCGTCGGCTTGGCGACGTCCTCCAGCACGACGAACCGCAACCGGTCCCCGCGGGTCTTCTTGTCCCGGCGCATCGCGGTGAGCAGCTGCTCCCAGCGGTCGGCGCGGTACGTGGTGGGCAGACCGAGAGCCGTGAGGACGGACCGGTGCCGGTCCACGACATCGTCGCCGAGACGGCCCGCCAGGCGGGCCAGCTCCGCGGCGAACACCATGCCGACCGAGACGGCGGCACCGTGGCGCCACCGGTAGCGCTCGACGTGCTCGATCGCATGGCCGAAGGTGTGCCCGTAGTTGAGGATCTCCCGGAGCCCCGCCTCGCGCAGGTCCTCGCCGACGACCCGGGCCTTGACCGCCACGGCGCGCTCGATGAGCTCGAGCAGCACGTCGGAGCCCGCTGCGGCCACCGGGTCGCGCAGCAGGTCGATGTTGCCCTCGACCAGGTCGAGGATCACCGGGTCGGCGATGAAACCCGCCTTGACGATCTCGGCGAGCCCGGCGACGAAGTCGTGCGGCGACATGGACTCCACCGCCGCCAGGTCGCACAGCACCCCGGCCGGCGGGTGGAACGCCCCGACCAGGTTCTTGCCCTCGGCGGTGTTGATCCCGGTCTTGCCGCCGACGGAGGCGTCCACCATGGCCAGCACCGTCGTGGGGATGTGCACCACGCGGACGCCGCGCAGCCAGGTGGCCGCGACGAACCCCGCGAGGTCGGTCGTCGCTCCCCCGCCGACCCCGACGACGGCGTCCGACCGCGTGAAGCCGGCCTGGCCCAGCACCTGCCAGCAGAACGCCGCGACCTGTGCCGTCTTCGCCTCCTCGGCATCCGGGACCTCGGCACCGAAGGCCTCGTAACCGTGCTGACGAAGGTCCGCCAGCACGGCGTCGGCCGTGGTGGCCAGCGCCGCCGGGTGCACGACGAGCACACGCTGCACGTCGGCGCCGAGCAGCCCGGGGAGCGCCCCGAGCAGATGACGCCCGATCACGACGTCGTACGGCCGCTCCCCCGTCACCGTGACGGTCCTGGCGTCGTTCACGAGCGCTCCTCCTGGGTGACCTGAGTGGCGGAGAGCCGCTGCGTCCGCAACGCCGCGAGCTCCGACTCGATCCGCTCGGCGACCTGCTCCGGGGTCAGCCCGTCGGTCAGCACGACGATCGTGGCGACGTCCTGGTAGACCGGTCGGCGCTGGTCCATCAGCTCCTTCCAGCGGGCGCGCGGGTTGCCCAGCAGCAGCGGCCGCGACTGGTTGAAGCCGACCCGAGGAGCGGCGTGGGCGAGGCTCACGTCGAGGAAGACCACGACTCCGCCACCCGCACGGTAGGCCGCGAGGGCCCCCTGCGTCGCAGAGTGCAGCACCGCTCCCCCACCCAGCGCCAGCACGCCGTCGTGCTCGGCAAGCGCGCGCGCCACCGCCTCGTGCTCGAGGGCGCGAAAGTGCTCCTCGCCGTCCTCGACGAAGATGTCCGACACCGGCTTGCCGGCGGCCGCCTCCACGTCGCTGTCGGTGTCCCGCGCGACCAGCTGCCAGCGAGACGCGAGGGCGAGGCCGACGGTGGTCTTGCCGGCGCCGGGTGGTCCGACGAGGACGACGCGAGGGCCGGTCGAGGCAGCGGTAGGCACGGCTGCAGGGTAGTCGGCGGCGCCCGCTCGGCCGGTCGACCGCCCGGTGGCCGGCCAGCGGTCAGCGCAGCAGCTCCGGGATCGAGGCGACGTACGCCTCGAGGTTGCGCCGCACCTCTGCCACCGAGTCGCCGCCCGTCTTCTCCAGCAGCGCGTCGGCGAGCACGAGGGCGACCATCGCCTCGGCCACCACGGCCGCCGGAGGGACGGCGCAGACGTCGCTGCGCTGGTGCTGGGCGCGGGCCGGCTCCCCGGTTGCCGTGTCGACGGTGGCGAGCGCACGCGGCACCGTCGAGATCGGCTTCATGGCGGCGCGCACGCGGAGCACCTCACCGTTGGACATGCCGCCCTCGATGCCGCCGGCGCGGTTGGTGTGGCGGACGATGCGGCCGTCGGCGTCCCGCTCGATCTCGTCGTGCGCCTGGCTGCCGCGACGGGCAGCGGTGCGGAACCCGTCGCCCACCTCGACGCCCTTGATCGCCTGGATGCCCATCAGCGCGGCCGCCAGACGGGCGTCCAGCCGCCGGTCGGCCTCGACGTAGGAGCCCAGCCCGGACGGGAGGCCGTAGGCCAGCACCTCCACGATGCCGCCCAGGGTGTCGCCGTCGTCGTGCGCCTGGTCGATCTCCGCCACCATCGCGGCCGACGTCGCCGCGTCGTGGCAGCGGACCGGGTCGGCGTCCAGGGTGGCGAGGTCGTCGGGTGCCGGGAGCGGGCCGTCCTCGGGGACGGCGACGGAGCCGATCCGGACCACGTGCGAGACGAGCCGCACACCGGCGGCCTGCTCGAGGAACGCCGCGGCGACCGTGCCCAGCGCCACCCGCGTCGCCGTCTCGCGCGCACTCGCGCGCTCCAGCACGGGACGCGCGTCGTCGAACCCGTACTTGCGCATGCCCACCAGGTCCGCGTGACCCGGCCGGGGCCGGGTCAGCGGGGCGTTGCGGGCACGGTTGAGCAGCTCGGGGTCGTCCACCGGGTCGGACGCCATCACGTCGACCCACTTGGGCCACTCGGTGTTGCCGATCTCGATGGCCACCGGACCGCCCTGCGTCACGCCGTGGCGCACGCCGCCGAGCAGCCGGACCTGGTCCTGCTCGAACTTCATCCGCGCGCCGCGACCGTAGCCGAGGCGCCGACGGGCCAGCGCCTCCTGCACGTCGGCCGAGCGGAGCTCCACCCCGGCCGGCATGCCCTCGAGGATGCCGACGAGCGCCTCGCCGTGGGACTCGCCGGAGGTCAGCCAACGCAGCATGGGCGCGATCTTGTCACGGACCAGGGACGACGACGGCGCCCGCCCGGTCGTCGGACCGGACGGGCAACGTCGTCGTCCCTACTTGCCGGCGACAGGCTTCAGCGGGTTCTTGCCGGGGACGGCCGGCTGCACCGGTGCGGGTGTGGCACTCGGGGCGGCCGCCGGGGCGGGGTAGGTACTGGTCAGCACGTACGTCATGCCCGTGACGACGAGCTGTTCGTCACCCAAGGCGGTCGCCGGCTTGCCGCCACCTGCGCTGGCCTGCTTCTGGGAGGTGCCCGCGACGGATGTGACCAGGAAGAGCCGCGGTGTCGCATTCTGGAGGTCCGACAGGAACGCCTGGCTGGCGTCGTAGCTACCGACAACCGTCATCGAGATCGGGATGTCGTAGAAGCCCGCCGGCACGGCGCCCGCTGCGCCCGCCTGGGTGCCGGATGCCCCTGCGGGGGCAGGGGTCGCGGTGGGGCTGGGAGCTGTCGCGGCCGCCGCAGCGGGTGCTGCACCGACGAACGCCTCCGGGGCCCCCGGGGCGAGGGCTGTCACGGTGACGCTGCGTGCCGTGGCGATCGCGTCGATCTGCAGCAGGTAGGCGGAAAGCTCCGCGTCGGTCGGGATCTGCGCGCGCAGCGCGGTCAGCTGGTCCTTGTACTGCGGCAGCTTGGCGAAGTCCGCCTTGAGCTTGGTGAGCTGGGTCTGGAGGACCTGGTTGCGCTGCTGCACCTGGCTCGTCTGGTTGCGCAGGTCCGCTGCTGCCGAGAGCATCGGGTTGATCGCCAGGAACCAGGCCGCCACCAGGATCACGAGTCCCGCGAAGACTGTTCCACCGATCCACGTGAACCGCTTCGAGTTCGCCATGTCAGTTCTTGCTCCC
>NCKG01000185.1:0-4244 GCA_002279095.1 Cellulomonas sp. 14-74-6 | reverse complement strand
GAGTCAGCCGCGAACGCCGGCACCGACTCTGCTACCTCCGGTACCGAGAGAGCAGGTCTGCTCTCCGCTTGCAGTCTCACAGTGGGTCTTGCCGGTGCCCGGTGGGCCGAGGAACACCACGTTCTCCCGGGCCGTGACGAAGTCCAGGGTGCCCAGGTGGGCGATCTGGTCGCGGGCCAGGCCGCGGGCGTGGTCGAAGTCGAAGTCCTCCAGGGACTTGCGGGCCGGAAACCTCGCGGCGCGGATGCGTCCTTCCCCGCCGTGGGCCTCGCGGGCGGCGACCTCGCGTTGCAGGCAGGCGGCCAAGAACTCCTCGTGGGTCCAGGACTCGGCCCGGGCCCGCTCGGCGAGCCGGTCGACTGCGTCCCGCAGGGTCGGGGCCTTCAGCGCGCGGGTCAAGAACGCCAGCTCGCTGGACACGTCCCGGGTCGGGGCCTTGGTGGTGGTCATCAGGCCACGTCCGTCAGACCGAACGCGGCGTCGTAGGCGCTCAGGTCACGTAGTTCGACGTCCTCGGCCGGCGGCGCAGACGGGCGATGGGCGGCGGCGGTGGACATCGCCAGTGCCGCGGCCTTGTGGGCGGGGTCGGTGATCGTCTGCCAGCGCGCCCAGCACCGCTCATGCTCGGCGACGACCTTGGCGCCCAGGCGGACGGTGACCTGGTCCAGGTCGGCGACCACGTCGACGAACCTGCCGACCGCGACCGGGTCGACCGAGTAGTCGTTGGAGCCCAGGCGCACGTAGTGATCGCGCGGCAACCGGACCCGCGCCCGCCAGCCCAGCTGCGGAGCGACCGGCGGCAGGGCGAGCATCGCGTCGCGGTCCGCGGCCCACCGCTCGACGGGCTTGCAGCCCAACGCCCGATGCGAGCGACGGTTCGCAAGAGGCAACCACTCGCTGAGCTGGGCGTTGAAGTCGCCCGGATCGGTGAACGTGCGCCCCGGCAGGAACGACGACTCCAGGTAGCCGTTCGCGCGTTCGACCAGCCCCTTGGCCTCCGGGTCCCGCGGCCGGCACTGGTGCACCCCGATGCCCAGGACCCCGCGGAACGCCTCGAAGTCCTCGGTGAGCTTCGGCTTGCCCGCGCGCCAGGACCCGACCGCGGCCTCGTTGTCCCAGACCAGCTCGCGCGGGACCACACCCATGCCCGACAGCAGCAACCAGTGACCGGCGATCAGGTCCGGCGCCTGCCGGGAGGGCAGCATCGTGGCGAACATCATCCGCGAGTAGCCCGCGACCATCACCAGCACCGGCGGGGACCCGACCTGCCCGGCACCCAGCGGCACGTCGACCGGCGGGAACCACAAGTCGCACTGCACCCGCGCCCCGGCCTCGTAGCTGGTCCGGGTCGCCGGATCCGACGGCAGATAGTACGGGCGCAGCACCCGAACTCGGTCCTTCAAGATCGTCAACGAGTGCGCCCAGCCGATCCGCTGCGCGATCACCGTGGCCGGCATCGTCGGGCACGAAGCCAACAACCCGCGGATGACCGGTTCGACCTGGTCGACCAACGACCCCTTCGCAGCTCGCTCGTACTTCGGCGGCCGATCACTGGCCAACGCCTTCTTGACCGTGTTCCTCGCGATGCCGAGCTCGCGCGCGATCGCCGAGAGCGCCATCCCCTCGACCCGACGCAGCCGACGGACCTCAGCCCAGTCCTCCACACCGATCACCCTCCGCAGGATCACGGCAGCCTGGTCAGATTTCAGCCGACGATCCCTGATCAGTCTTCAGGCGTCGCCGACACTCAAGACCGTGCAGGTCCAGCTCGGCCCGGCAAGGGCCGCAGCGAACTGACCGCGCGGGGTGGGTGTGCCCGCCTCTGCTCGATGCGCCCTCCGTGGACGGAGCGGCGGTCAGCTACAGCGCAGTGCTTGTTCCCGCACCCACTGGTCGAACCGGAGAGCGTTCTCTCGTTGCGCGGGCGTGCACTGTTCGAGCGCGTAGTGGAGGTTCGCCTCCAGTTCCTCGCCTAGCCCCTGGTCCATCACCAGGAGTGCCTCGGCCCGTGCGAAGAACACCCCGAGGTTGGCGTGTTTCTTTGCGCCCAAGTCCCCTTTGCGGACCTGGTCGAGCATGCCGCCCGGCACCAACAGGCGCTCGAGGACCGGCCAGCCGGACGCCTCCAGCTGGGTGACCACGTCGCTCGCCGCAGCGACCGCCGACTGACGATCGGTGACCTCCCACCAGCCGTCCACCCCCGGCGGCGTGCCGGTGGGGTGGAGGCGATCGCGGTACAGCCCCAGAGACTCGTTCACGAACTTGGGCATCGCCTCGCCCAGGCGCTGGCGCGACCACCGCAACCAGGGCTCCGGGGCAACAGCCATGTTGACGACGCAGTGAAGTCGGTCGGCGGAGCTGAAAGACGACGACTGGACGTTCACAACCGCCCAGTCGCCAGCGGCGGTGGAGCGTCGCCAAGTCGGAGCGCTCCCGGCAAACCCGTGGGCACGGGCGTTCGGACCAACCACATCGCGAAGCGCGTCCCTCAGAAACGCCTGAGCCGTCACGGCGCCACGATGCCACCGAGCACTACCGCGATGGGCCGCATCAAGGCGGGCGTCATCTCTCGTGGGTGCAGGATCATGCGATTCGACTCCACTTGCACCTGCATCGAGTGGAGCTATTCCTTCGCGCCCCTCGATGCGGTACTCAACCGAACAGGGTCGCCGTGTGGGTGCGCCGGTGTAGAACTGGCCCCGGTCAAGAGGTCCAGCGTCAAGCCCTCCGGCTTGCTGGCCGGCAACCGCGGTAACCCGCACGGTGCCCCCGGAGGAAGACCCGCTCGCGCCGCCGGCGCGGGAAGCGAGGTTGCGCCTGCCGTGGCATTTGCCGCGGAGCGCGTCCCGAAGGGACTGCATCATGTTCGAGGAGATCGCCCCGACCCACGCCGAACTGGCGCCGAACAGCGCGATGACAGAGTGCGCGTGGATGCTCAACCCGCCGGGCTTGGTCCTGGCCTGCACCATCCACGGAGTACGCACTCCGGCGGACCTCTCGTCCGAGTGCGGTAGCGGTGACCAGCGGTGCTGTGCCACGTGTGCCTGCGCGCCGTGGTTCCCTGCCGCAACCGGTTCAGCTGGACGTTCCTTTGCCCGACCTGCAGCCGCATCGAGCGAGAACTGGCCGCCCCGTTTGGCGCCCCAGCGCTGACTCCCCACGAGGGCTGGTCCGGCACCCAGGCCGCCACACTCTTCGGGCGGCTCTTCCCTGACCTCGTCTTCCAGGAAGTCGTCGACGACGTCACGGTGGGGCCTGGACACATCCAGGCGGTGACCCACGACGAGATCGATGGACCTAATCCCGTGCTGCTTCTCGGCGACCACGGACGAAGCACGTTGGCGCAGCTGGGCGGTGATCGACCCGTTCCCATCGAGGAGTGGTTCGCTCAGCACCCCGCCTCCCCGCTGGCGAGCGCCGAGGCGTACATGGCGTACGTGACTCGCAGCCACGACTGGCTCCTCAGAGCGGTTCCGCGGATCACGGACATCGGCTGGCTCACGGCCTTGGCCACCCCGGCAGGGGGATCTGTCTAGGCCGCGGGCGTGGTCCTGCGCGCGTCAACGCTTCGTGGGCGGCGTGGTCACCGAGCAGTGTCATGGTCGCCCTCCGCTCGCGGTTCGTACACTTGTTCGAGTGGAGCACCCGCGCGTTGACTGGTCGAAGTGGGAGCGCACGCGAACGGGGTGGGCGCACATCCCGCCGTCGGCCTGTCCCCACGGGCATCGGTGGGCGTCCTCCGGTCCTGGTCGACCGAAGGAGGGCTTCGTCACCTGCAGCTGCACAGCGGCGCGCTTCCACTCCACGTGGATCTGTCCTGCCTGCGGAACGGTCTGCGCCGTCGGCTGCCTCGACGTCACCGCCTGGGCCGGCTCAACGGTTCCTGCGGGACTGGCGCCCGAGCAGCGGGCGGCCATCTGAAGCCCACTGCCGGATGCTCGTCGGCAAGCTGAGCGAAGCTCGCCCGCGCCGGCGCATCCCCCCGGCAGGATCTGCGCGCGACGTCGCGAACGCCGCGGACCGGGGCGACGGGAGAGCATCTCCGTCGGAGCGAACAGGCTCGCAAGGAGGCTGTCGGTCGCCCCTGTCCCAGCGCATCCCACAGTGTCCGCCGGTGACGTCTGCGTACATAGTGCGTACATGAACGTCAGAGGCTGTCAACGGCGGACTGGAACTGACCCCCTAGCGACGGGTTGGTTTTGACCCCTCCGGGGTTGGTTCTTGCTACTTGTCGCGGTCCTTGG
>NCKG01000184.1:0-4248 GCA_002279095.1 Cellulomonas sp. 14-74-6 | reverse complement strand
GTCCCCGAGCGCCTCGGCGGCACCCTTGAGGATCTCGGTGCTGAAGGGCTCGAACTCGGCGACCAGGATGCCGATCACGTGCGTCTTGTGGGAGCGCAGGCTGCGTGCCACCAGGCTGGACTCGTAGCCGAGGTGGGCGATCACGTCCCGTACGCGCTCCGACGTCGAGCTCGCGACGCCGTACCGGTCGTTGAGCACCTTGGAGACGGTGGCGACCGACACGCCGGCGGCCCGTGCCACGTCGGTGATGGTCACCCGGTCTGCCATGCGGATCAGCGTATCGCTACGAAAACGTTATCGATAACGTTTGACAGCCCTGTCGGACGGGTGTCAAAGTCGCTCCTGCGTCCCCCTCTCGAAGACGACGAGGAGTCCACTCGATGACGAGACCCGACAGCACGACGGTCGCCACCACGACGGTGGTCCCCGCCCTCCGGGGCAGCGACGACGACCGACGCCGCGGCGTCTAGCACCGCAGGCACCACCCGCCGGCCCGGGCTGACGCACCGGCACCGGCAGCGCACCGGTTCACCCCTCCGGGGGGACCTCACCCCTTGAGTGCAGCTCAACGAAGAGGACGGATCTCATGAAGGCAAGGAAGTCCCTGGCGGCTGTGGCCGCCCTCGCGGCAGGAGCCCTGGTGCTCACCGCGTGCAGCAGCGGCGGCTCCGGGTCCGGCTCCACGGCCAGCTCGGCCGGTGGCAGCGGCGGGAAGGTCACCATGACCTTCTGGCACAACTCGACCACGGGTGACGGCAAGGCGTACTGGGAGAGCACCGTCAAGGACTTCGAGGCGGCCAACCCGAACGTGACCATCAACATCCAGGCCATCCAGAACGAGGACATGGACGGCAAGCTGCAGACCGCGCTGAACTCGGGCGACGCACCCGACATCTTCATGGCCCGAGGTGGCGGCAAGCTGGCGGACGTCGTGGCGGCCGGCCAGGCGCAGGACCTGACCAAGCAGGTCGACGCGGCCACCAAGGCGGCTGTGGGCGACGGCGCGTTCAGCGCGTTCTCGGTGGACGGCAAGATCTACGGCATGCCGGTGTCGGTGCTGCCCGGCGGCATCTTCTACAGCAAGGACCTGTTCGCCAAGGCCGGCATCACCTCGACGCCGAAGACCATGGCCGACCTGAACGACGCCGTCACCAAGCTCAAGGCGGCCGGCATCGAGCCGATCGCGCTGGGCGCCAAGGACGCGTGGCCGGCCGCGCACTGGTTCTACTTCTTCGCACTTCGCGAGTGCGGCAAGGACACGATGGCCTCGGCGGCCAAGACCCGGTCGTTCAACGACGGGTGCTGGACCAAGGCGGGCCAGGACCTCCAGACGTTCGCCGGGACCAACCCGTTCAACCAGGGCTTCCTCACCACCTCCGCCCAGCAGGGCGCGGGCTCGTCGGCCGGCCTCGTCGCCAACCACAAGGCGGGGATGGAGCTCATGGGCGCCTGGGACCCGGGCGTGATCGCCTCCCTGACGCCCGACCAGAAGCCGCTGCCCGACCTGGGCTGGTTCCCCTTCCCGGCCGTCGACGGCGGCAAGGGCGACCCGGCGGCCATGATGGGTGGCGTCGACGGCTACTCCTGCTCGGCCAAGGCGCCCAAGGAGTGTGCGAAGTTCCTCAACTTCGCGATGCAGAAGAAGTACCAGGAGGGCTACTCCAAGGCCTTCCAGACGCTGCCGGCCAGCAAGGACGCGCAGAGCGCCGTCACCGACCCCGCGCTGCTCGACATCCTCAAGGCCTACAACAACGCGCCGTACGTCTCCGTCTGGCTGGACACCCTGTTCGGTCAGAACGTCGGCAACGCGCTGAACAGCGGTGTGGTCAACATGCTCGCCGGCAAGGGTGACCCGGCCGGCATCGTCAAGGCCACCAACGACGCGGCGGCCAAGGGCTGATCAGCACCATGAGCGACTCTCTGGGCGAGAACTCGCCGACACTCACGACGTCGCCCGAGGGTCCCTCGGCGGTCGGGGGCGGTGCCCGCACGGCACCGTCCCCGGCCCGCCGGCCGCGGCGAGGATCCGGGCCCGACTGGCGCAAGCGGCTCGAGATCACCCTGCTCTCGGGTCCCGCCATCCTGATCTTCCTGACGTTCGTCATCGTCCCGGTGCTGATGGCGGCGTACTACGGCTTCTACAAGTGGAAGGGCTTCGGCCGTCCGACCAACTTCGTGGGCCTGCACAACTACGTCGTGATCTTCCAGGACCCGACGTTCCACCAGGCCCTGCTGCACAACGGCTTCATCGTGGTGCTGTCCCTGGTCATCCAGGGACCGGCGGCGGTGGCCCTGGCCCTGCTGCTCAACCAGAAGATGCGCGGGCGCTCGATCGTCCGCGTGCTGATCTTCGTGCCGTACGTCATCTCCGAGGTGATCGTCGGCACCGGCTGGTCGCTGATGCTGCAGACCGCCGGCGCGGTGAACGACGTGCTGATCAAGATCGGCCTGATCCACCACCCGATCGACTGGCTGTCCGACCCCAGGCTCGCGATCTGGTCGCTGATGCTGATCATCAGCTGGAAGTACATCGGCTTCGCGGTGATCCTGTTCCTGGCCGGCCTGCAGTCCATCCCCGAGGAGCTGTTCGAGGCCGCGTCGATCGACGGTGCCGGCTACTGGCAGACGCAGCGGCGGATCACGTTGCCGCTGCTGGGACCGACGATCCGCATCTGGGCGTTCTTGTCGATCATCGGGTCGCTGCAGCTGTTCGACCTCGTCTACATCGTGTGGGGCCAGTACGTGTCCTCCACGGCCGGCACCTCGACGATGGCGACCTACATGGTCACCAACGGCCGCAACGCCGGCAACTACGGCTACGGCAACGCGGTCGCCGTCGTCCTGTTCGTCATCTCGCTGGTGATCGCGCTGATCTACCAGCGCTTCGTGCTCCGACGTGACACCGAGGGCGCGCTCACGGAAGGGAAGAAGTGATGGCGACGACGACCCTTCGGGCGCCGGGCCGGACCGCACGGACCCGGAAGGCGGACAGCGTCGGCTGGGGCAGCCCGCTCACGTATGTCATCGCGTTCGCCTTCGTGGCGATCTCGGTCGGCCCGGTCATCTACATCATCGTCGGCGGCTTTCGCACCAACGCGCAGATCACCACCGATCCGTCCGGCTGGCCGACGCGCTGGCAGGTCGGCAACTACCTCGAGGTGCTGCGCAGCAGCATCTTCTGGACGCAGGTGGGCAACTCCGTCATCACGGCGGTGTTCACCACCGTCGGTGTCGTGGTGCTCGGCGTGATGGCCAGCTACGTGATCGCGCGGTACCAGTTCGCCGGCCGCGGCGCGATGTACTCGTTGTTCGCGGCGGGCCTGATGTTCCCGATGACCGTGGCGATCACGCCGCTGTACATCATGATCAAGAGCCTCGGCCTGATGAACACCCTGGCCGGCATCATCCTGCCGCAGATCGCGTTCGCCCTGCCGACGACGATCATCATCCTGGTGCCGTTCCTGCGGGCCATTCCCAAGGAGATCGAGGAAGCGGCGTCCATCGACGGCGCCGGCCGGCTCGGGTTCTTCTTCCGGATGGTGGTCCCGCTGTCGGTGCCGGGAGTGGTGACCACCGGCATCCTCGCGTTCATCGCCTCGTGGAACAGCTACATGCTGCCGCTGTTCCTGCTCAACAACGAGACCTCGTACACGCTGCCCCTCGGGGTGCAGGCGTTCGCCTCGCAGTATGCGGTGGACACCGCCCGCGTACTGGCGTTCACGTCTCTCTCGATGATTCCCGCCCTGATCTTCTTCTCGCTGTTCGAGCGCCGCATCGTCGGCGGCCTGACCGGCGCCGTCAAGGGCTGACGCCACCCCGTCGGGCGCGCCCCGGCTCATGGGCCGCCCGGCGCGGCCGCCCTGCCTTCACCTCCGCTGACCAGAGAGAAGCACTGCCCGTGTCCGAGGACGTCCCCGCCGTGCCGGAGGTCTCGCAGCGCGTCCGCGCCCTGCACGCCCGCATGACGCTCGAGGAGAAGCTGGCCCAGCTGGTGGGCTACTGGCTAGACCAGAACGGCACCGTGGCGCCGATGCAGTCGGAGATGGCCGCGGGCCAGAAGGACTCCGGCCGGCTGGGCGAGATCACGGAGCACGGTCTGGGCCACTACACCCGGGTGTACGGCACCCGGCCGGTGGACCCCGCCGAGCGGGCCGCCTGGCTGTGGGCCGAGCAGCGCCGGCTCAAGCGGGAGACCCGGCTGGGCATCCCGGCGCTGGTGCACGAGGAGTGCCTCACCGGCCTGGCAGC
>NCKG01000183.1:0-4278 GCA_002279095.1 Cellulomonas sp. 14-74-6 | reverse complement strand
CTTCTAGGCCGAGGGTGCCGCGGGTGCGGTGACGTCCGGTGCGGCGCCGTCGGCCGTCGGGCTCGGTCCGTACCGCACGTCGGCCACCACCGGTTCGAAACCGGCGCGCCGGTAGGTGCGCACCGCACGCGTGTTGCCGCCGGACGTCCACAGCACCACGGCGGTGAGCCCGCGCTCGGCCAGCACCCGCAGGCCCAGCGCCGTGAGCACGCCGCCGAGACCGGCGCCCTGCGCGTCCGGGTCGACGCCCACCACGTACAGCTCCCCGACCGGTCCCGGCTCGAGGTCGCCGGCGGGGTGCACCTTGGTCCAGACGAAGCCGACCGGCGCCTCGGCGCGCTCGAGCAGCAGCAGCCCGGCCGGGTCGAACCACGGCTCCGCCTCCCGGGCCAGCACGTCGTGACGGGTCCAGCGGCCCTGGTCGGGGTGGTCGGCGAACGCCCGTGCGTTGAGCCTGACCAGGGCGTCCTCGTCCTGACCGGGTACGAACGCCCGCACGTGGACGCCGTCCGGCAGCGCCGGCGCAGGCGGCGGGACGGCCAGCGCGGCCCGCATCCGCCACAGCTGCTCCACCGGCACCAGTCCCGCGGCCGTCGCCAGGGCCCGGGCCGCGGGCAGGTCCCCGTGCGCCCACACCAGCGGCGGCCGACCCGCGATGCGGCGCGCGGCGGCGAGCAGCTCGCGACCCACCCCGTGGCGGCGGGACGGGGGGTCCACCACCAGCTCGACCAGGGGCGCGGCCTCGTCGTCCAGGGCCAGCTGCGCGTATCCGTGGAGCTCGGGGACGCCGGGCTCGTGCACCAGCAGGTGCCGGACGGGCGCCTCGGGGTCGGTCAGGCGCAGCAGGGGCTCCTCGGACAGCGGCGCGATGCCGTCCGCCGCCTCGGCACGGGCCGCGAGCGCGCGCACCCGAGCGGCGGTGGCCGCCGGCAGGGGACCCGTCAGCTGCTCGGGGTGCATGGGGCGATCCCATCACGGGGCGCGTGCGGACGGCAGGGGCACCGGGGGCTGGGTTACCGTGGGCGGGCGATGGAGTCCACGCCCGCCCCGCCGTCCGGGTCGCGCCGGTCACGGCGTTCCGGGCCGCCTGCGGGTCCCCGCACGGTCGACGTGGACGTCGTGGTGGTCGGCGCGGGGCAGGCCGGGCTGTCGGCGGCCTACCACCTGCGTCGCAGCGGTCTGGTGGCCGTCGGCTCACGCGGCTGGGAGCAGGCGCGGGCGACGTTCGTGGTGCTCGACGACAACCCGCGCGCCGGCGGGGCCTGGCAGCACCGGTGGCCGGCGCTGACCATGGCGGCGGCGCACCGGGTGCACGAGCTGCCCGGCATGCCGCTGCACGTGCCGGACGAGTCCGAGCCGGCGGCGCAGGCGGTGCCGTACTACTTCGCGCAGTACGAGGACGCGTTCGACCTGCAGGTGCAGCGTCCGGTGCGCGTGGAGCGGGTGGCCGACGACGGCGGCGACCGGCTGCTGGTGCGCAGCCGGGTGCTCGACGGCTCGGACGCCGAGGTCGTCTGGCGCGCCCGCGGCCTGGTCAACGCCTCGGGGACGTGGCAGAAGCCGTTCTGGCCGGCCTACCCCGGGCGGTCGACGTTCGCCGGACGGCAGCTGCACACCCACGACTTCCGCACGCCGGAGGAGCTCGCCGACGGGCCCGTGGTGGTGGTCGGCGCCGGTACCTCGGCGGTGCAGCTGCTGCTGCTGATCGCCCCGCTCACCCCGACCACGTGGGTCACCCGGCGGCCCCCGCAGTGGATCGACGCCGAGTTCACCCCCGAGCACGGTCGCGAGTCGGTGTCCCAGGTGGACGCCCGAACCCGAGCGGGGCTGCCGCCGGCGAGCGTGGTCAGCGTCACCGGGCTGCCGCTGACGGCCGCTTACCGCGCCGGCATCGAGTCCGGCGTGCTGCGGGCCCGGCCGATGTTCGACCGGATCGTCCCCGACGGCGTCGAGTGGGACCACCCGGACGAGGCCGTCGACGGCTGGGTCACCGGCCCGGCCCACGTGCCCGCCCGCACGCTGCTGTGGGCCACCGGGTTCCGCGCGTCGCTGGACCACCTGGCACCGCTGGGGCTGCGGGCGCCGGGCGGCGGGATCGTGATGGACGGCACGCAGGTGGTGGCGGACGCGCGCATCCAGCTGGTCGGGTACGGGCCGAGCGCCTCGACGATCGGGGCGAACCGCGCCGGCCGCGAGGCGGTGCGCAACCTGCGACGGACGCTCGGCCTGTAGGCGACTGCAGCGGGAGCCCGGCGCCTCGCGGGTGGGGTCAGGCCGGGTCGGGCGCGCTCGTCGGTGGCGGTCCGGGCTCGCGGGCCGGCCGCACCGACCGTCGTCGAGGGCGCGGCGCCGGGTCGGCGGCGAGCCGGCGCTCGTCGGACGGCAGCCGGGAGGCGGCGAACGCCAGGGCGTGCGGCAGTCCGTGCCGGGCCATCACCCAGGTGTGGTCGTGCCCCGGTTCGTTGCGCACCAGCACCTGGGCGCCGCGCGCCCGCAGCGCCCCGGCGATCGAACGGGCGACCTGACCGTTGGTGCGGCCCCGCGTGTGCCCGGCGATGTCGACGAACACGCCGAGGTCCGGCGGCAGCGGCACCTCGCCGACGTACGACGACACGTCGTGCTCCGCCCACTCCTGCGGTGTCCGCAGCATCAGCCGCCCGCCCAGGCCGGGGTCGCCGTACGGCTCGAAGGCCAGCAGCGTGGCGAACAGCTCCGGGTGCCGCAGCCCTTGGTCGAGGGCGGCGAAGCCGCCCGCCGAGAACCCGGCCAGCATCCGGCGCCGCCGGTCGTCGCTCACCCGGAACCGCTGCTGCACCCATGGCAGCAGCACCTGCCACAGGAAGGTCTCGATCTGGGCGCCGCCGGTGGTCGAGTCCAGGCCCTCCGTGTCGAGCCACGAGAGGCCGGTGCCGTTGAGGTCCGGCGCGACGGCGACCACCGGCGGGATCACCCCGGACGAGACCAGCTCGTCCAGCAGCCGGGGCACCTCCGCCGCCGCGAACCAGTCGGCGGACGACCCCGGGGTGCCGTGCAGCATCAGCAGCAGCGGGTACCGGCGCTCCGGCTCGTCGTCGTACCCCGGCGGGGTCCACACCCACGTGATCGAGGCGGGCAGGCGCAGCTCGCGCGGTACCGGCACCTGCGCCGCGAGCACCCGTCCGGAGCCGTCCTCGGCCTGCCGCCACGTGCGGACGCTGCCCGGCGGCGGCGTGCTGCGGCGCAGCCGCGCGGACCAGCTCGCCAGGTACATGCCGACGGCGCCCCGGGTCGGCACGTAACCCACGTACCGGTTGACCGCGAGCGCCGTGGTCAGCGCCAGCGCGCCGCCGGCACCGAGCCTCCAGCGCCGGCCCCCGGTGCTCGACCGGCGGCCCAGCACGACTCCGGCAGCGGTCAGCCCCGCCGCCACGGCCACCGGCCAGCGGGCGCGCAGCAGCCTCGGCGGGTCGGCGAGCCGGCTGATCGGGGACCGCACGGAGCTCACCACGGACGGGGCCCGGCCGGGGTTCACCGCCTCATGGTGCGCACGGATCCTGTGCGGGCGCCATGAGAGCTCAGGCGCCGCTCAGGTGGTGCGAGGCGAACACCAGCGCGTACGGCAGCGTCGCGCGGGCCATGTTCCAGGTGTGCACGTCCCCGCGGGCGACGTGCAGCACCACGTCCTGGCCGCGCTGGCGCAGCGTGGCGGCGATGGTGCGGGCGTCCCGGGAGTCCTGGCCGTGGTCCGCACCCGCGACGGCGACGAAGGCGGCGACCGGCTGGGGCAGGGGGATGGTCGGCGCGTAGGCCGTCACGTGGTGCGCCGCCCACTCGGCACCGGTGGCCAGCATCGCCGTGCCGCCGGTGCCGGGGTCGCCGTAGGGCGCCATCGCCAGCAGCGTGCTGTACAGCCCGGTGTGGCGCAGCACCTGGTCGAGGGCGCAGTACCCGCCCGAGGAGAAGCCGCCGAGGGCCCGGCCGGTGCGGTCGGCCACCGTGCGCAGGTGGGTGTCGACGTACGGGATCACGACGGTGGTCAGATACGTCTCGACGAGCGCCCCACCGGTGGTCGAGTCGAGGCACTCGGTGTCCCGTGCGGCGGGGCCGGTGCCGTTGACGTCGACCGAGACGACGATCATCGGCTGCACCAGCCCGTGCGCCAGCAGCGTGTCCATCGCGTGCCCGACGTTTCCCGCCGCGAACCAGTCGCCCGCGTGCCCGGGGCTGCCGTGGACCAGGTAGACCACCGGGTACCGGTCGGCGCTCTCCGCGTACCCCGGCGGCGTATACACCCAGCTC
>NCKG01000182.1:0-4283 GCA_002279095.1 Cellulomonas sp. 14-74-6 | reverse complement strand
CAGAAGAACTGGGTGAACAACACCACCGTGTACACCCACGGGTACGGCGTGGTGGCGGCCTACGGCAACACCCGTGGCGCCAACGGTCAGCCGGCCTTCTGGGAGGGTGGCATCCCGTCCAGCGGTGACATCGGCACCTACGAGCCGCGCATCTACTTCGGCGAGACGTCCCCGCCGTACTCGATCGTCGGCGGTCCCGACGGCTCCGCGGGGTGGGAGTTCGACTACCCGGACGACACCGGCGGCTCCGGCTCGCTGAACACCCGGTTCCCGACGCAGACGGTCTCCGCGGGGCCGAGCATCGGCAACCTGTGGAACAAGATCATGTACGCGGTGAAGTTCGGCGACGAGCAGATCCTGTTCTCCAACCGCGTCACCGCGCAGTCGCAGATCCTCTACGACCGCAACCCGCGGGACCGCGTGGCGAAGGTCGCCCCGTACCTCGAGCTGGACGGCCGGGTGTACCCGGCGGTGATCGACGGTCGGGTGAAGTGGATCATCGACGGCTACACCACCTCCGACCAGTACCCGTACAGCGCCAGCCAGTCGCTCTCGGACGCGACCACCGACTCGGTCACCCAGACCAGCGCCAACGTGCAGGCGCTGCAGCCGAAGACGGTGAACTACATCCGCAACTCGGTGAAGGCGACGGTCGACGCGTACGACGGGTCGGTGGACCTGTACACCTGGGACACGCAGGACCCGGTGCTGAAGGCGTGGTCGAAGGTGTTCCCGACGTCGGTGAAGCCGATGTCGGACATCAGCGGGGCGCTGATGAGCCACATCCGGTACCCGGAGGACCTGTTCAAGGTGCAGCGCACACTGCTGGCCAAGTACCACGTGACGGACGCCGGGCAGTTCTTCTCCGGCAACGACTTCTGGGCCAACCCGCTGGACCCGACCACCACCACCGAGAAGGTGGACCAGCCGCCGTACTACCTGACCCTGCAGATGCCGGACCAGAAGTCGGCGAACTTCTCGCTGATGTCGACCTTCATCCCGGCCGGCTCCACCGCGCGTGAGGTGCTGACGGGGTACCTGGCGGCCGACTCCGAGGCGGGCAACGTCGCCGGCAAGCCGTCGCCGGACTACGGCACGTTGCGGCTGCTGACGCTGCCGCGCGACTCGACGGTGCCCGGACCGGGACAGGCCAACTCGGCCTTCACTGCGGACGCCACCGTGTCGAACGAGCTGAACATCCTGGGCCGCGGCGACTCGTCGGTGCTGCGCGGCAACCTGCTGACGCTGCCGGTGGGCGGGGGACTGCTCTACGTGCAGCCCGTGTACGTGCAGGCGTCGAGCGGCACCACGTTCCCGCTGCTGCAGCGCGTGCTGGTGTCGTTCGGCAACAAGATCGGGTTCGCCGAGACGCTGGACGAGGCGCTGAACCAGGTGTTCGGCGGCAACTCCGGCGCCCAGGCCGGTGACGCCGGGTCCGGCGGGGCGCCGAGCCCGTCACCGAGCCCGAGCGGAACCCCGTCGCCGAGCCCGTCCGGCACACCGACGCCGAGCACCAGCCCGACGCCGTCGCCGAGCGGCTCCTCGGCCGGTGGGGACGCCTCGGCGCGTGCCGACCTGCAGTCGGCGCTGCAGGCGGCCAGCCAGGCGATGAAGGACGGCCAGGCGGCGCTCGCGGCGAACGACTTCGCGGCGTACGGCGCGGCGCAGTCCCGGCTGGACGCGGCGATCCAGGCCGCGATCGACGCGCAGGCGCGGCTCGGCAGCTGACGCGGGTGGCCGACGGCGGTCGCTGAGGCCGAGGGTGGGTGCGCCACGTGCGCACCCACCCTCACCTCGTTCAGGAGGCGCCCGGCTGCACCGCCTGGACCGAGAGGAGGTGCTGCACGTCGGACCGGCACGCCGTCAGGCCGCTGGCGGAGACGAACAGCGCGTCCTTCTGGCCCGGCGGGTAGACGCGCAGCCCGTCCGCCGGTGCGGGGTTGCACGCCGCGGCGTCGTAGTTCTGCGCGTTGGCGATCCGCATCGGGACGTGCGCCGCCGCACCCGGCGCGAGGGTGACCAGGGTGTGCGAGCCGGTGTCGTCCCGGTCCGCCGCGGCGCCGAGCTGGGTGCCGTTGCCGCCGCCGACGAAGGAGACGCCCGGCCAGCCCTGCAGGGTGCAGGTGTCGCTGCCCGTGTTGGTCAGCACCAGCACGGGCATGGTGCTGCCCGCGGCGGCACCACCCGGCACCAGCGACGCCGACAGGTGCGCGGACGTGCAGCCGCCGGCGGCCGACCCGGTACCGGAGGCCACCGGCGCCGCTGGGGTCGACGGTGCCGTGCCGCCGGTCGCGGTGGTCGGGACGGCTGTGCTGCTGCTCCCGCTGCCCGCGGGCGTTCCGGGGGTGGTGCCGGTGGAGCCGGCCGGTCCCGGCGTGGTGCCACCGCTGCACCCGGCCAGGGCGATCACGAGCGCGGCCGGTGCGAGGCTCGCGAGCAGACGGCGGCCGGCCGGCCGCCGGCGGGCAGATGTCATGGTGCGAGTCTGGGCGCCCCGGGGACTGTCCTTCAACGGTGGCGCGCCCGCAGTCGCTGCAGCCGCCGGAGCGGCCTCGCGAGCTGCCCTCGGTGGTCCGCTCCGGCCGCCTGCGGTGAGCGTTGGTGCACTGTTCACCCGCGCGCCTGCGCGGCCGCGGGGCGGTGGTCGTCGTGCCGCCGTACCATCCGGCCGTGACCGACGACTGCAGCCGGCCGTGATCGACGGCGATCCCGTCCCCGGCGGGACCTCCACGCCGCCCACCCGTGCCGCGGGCCTGACCACCGGCCGGGTGCTCGCCTGGGCCGCCTGGGACTGGGGGTCGGCGGCGTTCAACGCCGTGGTGACCACGTTCGTGTTCACCGTCTGGCTGACGTCGAAGGCGTTCGTCGAGCCGGGGGCCGACGTCACCGCCACCACGGCGTTGCACTCCCAGTGGCTCGGCTGGGGGCTGACCGTCGCGGGCATCCTGGTGGCGCTGCTCGCACCGGCGCTCGGCGCGCTCTCGGACGCGTCCGGCCGGCGCAAGGTGTGGCTTGGCGCGAACACCGCGGTGACGGTGGCCGCGATGGCGGCCATGGTGCTGGTGCACCCGCACGACGGCGCCCGGTCGCGCGCCGTGCTGCTCGGCGTGGTGCTGCTGGCGGTCGGCAACGTCTTCTTCGAGCTGGCGTCCGTGGCGTACAACGCGCTGCTGCTGCAGATCACCACACCGGCCACGGTGGGCCGGGTCAGCGGTATCGGCTGGGGCTCGGGGTACGTCGGCGGGATCGTGCTGCTGATCGTGCTGTTCGTCGGGTTCATCAACCCGGACGTCGGCTGGTTCGGCGTGACGTCGGCCGACGGCTGGAACATCCGCGCGGCAGTGGCCGTGTCCGCCGTCTGGATGGCCGTGTTCGCCGTCCCCGTGCTGGTCGCCGTGCCGGAGCACGCCCGCCCCGACCCGCGCGCGATCGGCGCGCTCGGCGCCTACCGGAAGCTCGGCCACGACGTCGCGCACCTGTGGCGCACCCGCCGGTCGACGCTGGGCTACCTGGTGGCCAGCGCGGTGTACCGGGACGGGCTGGCCGGGGTGTTCACGTTCGGTGCCGTGCTGGCCTCCGACACGTTCGGGTTCACCTCCTCGCAGGTGATCGTGTTCGCCATCGCGGCCAACGTGGTCGCGGGGATCAGCACCATCGGCGCCGGCTGGTTGGACGACCGGTTCGGGCCACGGCGCGTGATCACGGTGTCCCTCGTCGTGCTGGTGCTGGCGGCCGTCGCGGTGTTCGCGCTGCACGACCAGGGGCAGACGGCGTTCTGGGTGGCCGGCCTGGTGCTGTCGTCGTGCGTCGGCCCGACGCAGTCCGCCAGCCGCGGGCTGCTGGCGCGCCTGACGGACGCGGGTCGCGAGGCCGAGGCCTTCGGGCTGTACGCGACGACCGGCCGGGCGGCGAGCTTCCTGGCGCCGATGGCGTTCTCGCTGGCCATCGGCTGGGGCGGCGCGCAGTACTGGGGCATCCTCGGCATCGTGGTGGTGCTGGCGCTGGGCCTCGGGCTGCTGCTGCTGGTGCGGTTCCCGCGCGGGCGCGGGGTGGACGGCCGGCACGACGTCGCGGTGGTCGACGTCCCGACGGTCGACGAGCGGGCGTGACATGAGGCTGCGGACGCTCCTGTGGTCGCCGGCGGTCGACGCGGCGGCGGGCGGCCTGCACTGGGTGGACGACGAGCAGCTGGACGGCTTCGTCGCCACCCGGCTGCCCGCCGGCCCGCCCGCGCCGGGGCGGCCGCTCGCCTCCGCGGCCGCGGGCCGGACCGACCCCGTGCT
>NCKG01000181.1:0-4312 GCA_002279095.1 Cellulomonas sp. 14-74-6 | reverse complement strand
CGCAGCCGGCGTGCTGCAGCGCGAGTGGGTCGACGACCCGTCGGCACCCAAGGGTCGTCGCCGTGCCGTTCGCCTCACCCACGACCTGCCGCACGGCTTCGCCCTGAACCAGGCGCTGTCGCCGTTCGCCTATGCCGCCCTCGACCTGCTCGACCGCGACGACCCGGGCTACGCCCACGACGTCGTGTCCGTGATCGAGTCCACCCTGGACGACCCGCGCCAGGTGCTCGCCGCCCAGGAGAACAAGGCGCGCGGGGAGGCGGTCGCGGCGATGAAGGCGGACGGTCTGGAGTACGACGAGCGGATGGCCCTGCTCGAGGACGTGACGTACCCGCGGCCGCTGGCGGACCTGCTCGCGGCGGCCTTCGCCACCTATCGGCAGACCAACCCGTGGGTGGCCGACCTGTCCCCCGCACCGAAGTCCGTGGTCCGCGACCTGCACGAGCGCGCGATGACCTTCGCCGAGTACGTGTCGTTCTACAAGCTCGACCGCACCGAGGGCGTGCTGCTCCGCTACCTCGCCGACGCGTACCGCGCCCTGCGCCAGACCGTCCCCGAGGAGCGCCGCACCGAGGAGCTCGAGGAGATCGTCGAGTGGCTCGGCGACCTGGTGCGCCGCACCGACTCCAGCCTGCTGGACGAGTGGGAGCGGCTGGCGCACCCGGACGAGGCCGACGAGCCGGCGCCGACGACGGCCGACGAGGCGCCCCCGCCGATCACCGGCAACCCTCGCGTGTTCCGCGCCCTGGTCCGCGGCGCGCTGTTCCGTCGCGTCGAGCTGGCCGCCCGGGACGACGTCGAGGGCCTCGCCGCGCTCGGCGACGTGGACGACGAGGGCCGCCCGTGGGACGCCGACCGCTGGGCGGACGCGCTCGAGCCCTACTGGCAGGACCACGACGAGCTGCTCACGGGTACACCGGCCCGCGGCCCGGCCCTGTTCCAGGTCACCCAGGGCGCCACCACGTGGCGCGTGCGGCAGCTGCTGGACGACCCCGAGGGTGACCACGACTGGCGCATCGACGCGCTGGTCGACCTGGCGGCCAGTGACGAGGCCGGCGAGGTACGCCTGGTGATCGAGGCCGTCGGGGCCCTGTGAGGCCCCTCTACGCTGGCCGACCGTGGCACGCGCGAAGAGCAGCGGCACCGGCACCCCGGCGCTGGTGCTGCTCACCGAGACCGGGACCCCGCACACCGTGCACACCTACGAGCACGACCCCCGCACCGACCTCGGCTACGGCCTCGAGGCGGCGACCGTGCTCGGCCTCGACCCCGGCCAGGTGTTCAAGACCCTGATGGCCGAGGTGGACGGCACCCTCACCGTGGCCGTGGTCCCCGTCACCGGCATGCTCGACCTCAAGGCGCTGGCGCACGCGGTGGGTGGCAAGCGCGCGGCGATGGCCGACCGGGCCGATGCCGAGCGCGCCACCGGGTACGTGGCGGGCGGCATCTCGCCGCTCGGCCAGAAGACGGTCCACCCGACGGTGCTCGACGAGACGGTGTGGCTCTACGACCAGGTGTACGTGTCCGGCGGTCGGCGCGGCCTCGACGTGGGCCTGGCGCCGGACGACCTGGTGCGGCTGACCGACGCGCGCGTCGCCCCCATCGCCGCCGGCTGACCTGCGGACCGTCGGGACGTGGCGCCGCCGGTCTGGGTACCGTGCGTGATCGTGGACGACGATCTGCGCGCACGCCTGCTGAGGGTCCGGGAGCGGATCGCGGCGGCTGCGGA
This sequence comes from Cellulomonas sp. 14-74-6, assembly GCA_002279095.1. Lineage (GTDB taxonomy): Bacteria > Actinomycetota > Actinomycetes > Actinomycetales > Cellulomonadaceae > Cellulomonas. Next base: position 2,583 of record NCKG01000181.1, on the reverse strand, counting down.
GGCCGCCGGTCGGCGTCCGGACGACGTCGTGCTGCTCCTGGCCACCAAGACCCAACCGGTCGACGCGGTCCGCGCGGCCGTCCTCGCCGACCGCGCGGCAGGCGGCGGCCCCCTGCTGCTCGGCGAGAACCGCGTCCAGGAGCTGGTCGCCAAGGCGCCCGCCCTGGCGGACCTCGGGATCCCGTACCACCTGATCGGGCCCGTGCAGACGAACAAGGTGAACGCCGCGCTGCGGGTCGCCGACTCGGTGGACTCGGTCGAGTCGGTGGACCTCGCGCAGCGGCTGTCCGACCGCTGCGCCCACCGTGAGCGACCGCTGGACGTGATGGTGCAGGTCAACGTGTCGGGCGAGCCCAGCAAGCACGGCGTCCAGCCGGCCGCGGCCGTCGACGTCGCATGCGCCGTCGCCGCTCTGCCGGGGCTGCGGCTCACCGGCCTGCAGACCGTCGGGGCGAACTCCTCCGACGAAACCGAGGTCCGGGCCGGGTACGCGCTGCTCGCCCGGCTGCGGGACGAGCTGGTCGCGTCGCACTCCCCCGGGACGTCCGAGGGCCTGCAGCTGTCGATGGGCATGAGCGGCGACCTGGAGGCCGCGATAGCCGAGGGCGCGACGGTCGTCCGGGTGGGCACGGCCGTGTTCGGCGCCCGTCCGCCGCAGGCCTGAAGACGACGTCCGAGGTGCTGCGCAGGCTGGAGGCCAAGGCACGGTCAGCCGAGCCGACGGATCCCCGCACGGTGCGCCCGGCGCCTCACGGGAGACGACGCGTCCACAGCGGGTTCTCGAACTTCTCGTGCTGCAGCTGGGCGGCCCGGTGCAGCTCGTCCGGCCGGAGCTCGCCGTCGACGGTGGGGTACCGCGAGCGGAAGTGCTCCGTGAAGGCCCCGATGACCGCCTCGCGCGGCAGCCTGGTCTGGGACCGCACCGGGTCGACCCGCTTCACCGCGCTCACGGTGCCCTTGTCGGAGAGCTTCTCGCGGCCGATCCGCAGCACCTCGTTCATCTTGTCCGCGTCGATGTCGTAGGCCATCGTCACGTGGTGCAGCACCGCGCCGCCGACCATCCGCTTCTGCGCGGAGCCGGCGATCTTGCCGGCGGGTGAGGAGATGTCGTTGAGGCCGGACAGCCCCGCCTCGACGCCGACGTCCGCGAGGGCCCCCAGCACCCACTGGTTGAGGAAGGCGTAGGACTCCTCGAAGGAGAGGCCGTCCACCAGCGACTCCGGCACCACCAGGGAGAACGTGATGCAGTTGCCGGCCTCCATGAACATGGCACCGCCCCCGCTGATCCGCCGGATCACCTGCACGCCGTACCGCTCCGCCGCCTCGGCGTCGACCTCGTTGCGCACCGACTGGAACGAGCCGATGATCACCGCCGGCGTCTGCCACTCCCAGAAGCGCAGGGTCGGTCCACGGCGTCCGGCGGCCAGCTCCTCGGTGAGCACCTGGTCGAGCGCCGTGTGCATCGCCGGGGGCAGCGGGCCCGGGTCCAGCAGCTCGAACGTGTGCTCCTGCCACGTCGTCGACAGGCCGAGCGCCCGGCGCACCGCCACCGCGACGTCCCGGGTGGTGAACCCGATCGTCGCGGGGGCGGACGGCAGACGTGCGTCGTCCAGCGCCTCGTCCATCGCATGCGTCAGGCGCGTCACGGCGCTCTCGGCGGGCATCGCCTCGAGCGCGTCCCGCAAGACGTCCAGCACCTCGTCGGGCTCGACGAAGAAGTCCCCGCTGAGCTCCACGTCGGTCAGGCGGCCGTCGTGCACCTCCAGGTCGACGACGACGAGCTTGCCCCCGGGAACCTTGTACGCACCGTGCACCCCGCCACTCTAGGCACGCGACGAGGCTGGTCAGGCCACGGTCGACGTGCCCTCAGCGCCCGGGGACCCCGGCCTTGTACAGGCCCCAGATCACCGAGTCGGTCAGGGCCTCCCACGACGCCTCGATCAGGTTGGGCCCCACCCCGACGGTGCTCCACGACGAGCTGCCGTCCGTGGTCTCGATCAGCACCCGCGTGACGGCGTCGGTGCCGAGCTGCGAGTCGAGGATCCGGACCTTGAAGTCGATCAGCACGAACGGCTCGAGCTCGGGGTAGACACCGAGCAGGGCGTGCCGGAGCGCGTGGTTCAGGGCGTCGACGGGACCGTTCCCCTCCCCCGTGCTGACGAACCGCTCGCCGCCGGCGTGCAGCTTGACCGTCGCCTCGGCGGTCGCCGGTGTGCCCCGGCCGCCCCGGCGCTCGATGATCGTGCGCCAGGACTCGACGGTGAAGTAGGCGGGCTTGCCGGCACCCGCCTCCTCCAGCAGCAGCAGCTCGAACGACGCGTCGGCCGCCTCGTACGTGTACCCGTTCGCCTCGGCGTCCTTGACCCGGTTGGTCACCGCGGAGAGCACCTCCGGCCGGTCGGAGAGGTCGAAGCCGAGCTCGCGGCCCTTCAGCTCGATCGACGCCCGCCCCGCCATGTCCGAGACGAGCATCCGCATGTCGTTGCCCACGGCCGCGGGGTCGGCGTGCTGGTAGAGGTCGGGGTCCACCCGGATCGCGGAGGCGTGCAGACCCGCTTTGTGCGCGAAGGCGCTCGCACCGAC
>NCKG01000180.1:0-4317 GCA_002279095.1 Cellulomonas sp. 14-74-6 | reverse complement strand
GCCGATGACGAAGGCGATCAACGCCAACGCCCACGGCAGCCGTGCCATCGGTGTCTTGGCCAGGATCGTGTCGACGATCTCGTCGGCACCCCCGGACCTCACCAGCAGGGTCCCGATGATCGCCCCGAGGACGATCAGCACGCCCACGCTGCCGACCGTCGAGCCGAGCCCCGTGGTGAAGCTGTCGAACGACTTCTTGTAGGGGACTCCGGCGACGACGGCCATGAGGAACGCGCCGAGGGTCAGGGACAGGAACGGGTGCAGCTTCAGCCACACGATGAGCAGCACGATCGCGGCGATGCCGACGACGGCTGCCACGATGAGCTGCGGGGTGCCGGCCGTTGTGGTCGGCGCCGCGAGGAGCAGGGACGACATCAAGACTCCTTTGTCTGTTCTGGTGCTGCGGTGAATCCGGAGGGTGTGCTGGAGGGCTGCTCTCCGGACGGGTGCGGGCCGCGCGGCTGCAGGCCGAGTGCGACGAGCGCGGCGTCGACGACGGAGTTCGGCGAGACGGAGACGGGCACGGTCACGCCGTCCTCGTCGGGCTCGAGCGGCTCGAGCGCGGCGAACTGCGAGGGCAGCAACGTGGTGGGCATGAAGTGGCCCGTCCGGTGCGTCATCCGGTCGCCGATCAGCTCCGGCGAGCCTGCGAGGTGCAGGAACCGGACCCGTCCCGGCGCGGCGGCGAGCACGTCGCGATAAGCGCGCTTGAGCGCCGAGCACGTGACGACGGACGAGCGGCCCGCGGCGTCCTGCTCGTCGATCCACGCGGCGATCGCCGCGAGCCACGGCCAGCGGTCCTCGTCCGTCAGGGGGTGGCCGGCGGCCATCTTGGCGACGTTGGACGCGGGGTGGAACTCGTCCGCCTCGGCGACCACCCAGCCGAGCCGCTCGCCGAGGAGGTGCGCGACCGTCGTCTTGCCGGACCCTGCCACGCCCATCACGACCACGTGCTGACGCTCTTCCACTGCCCGCTCCTGACCTCGTCGTCACCCGTCGACGTCGACGGCGAACACTGTCCCTCAAAGGTGACACCTTTGACTACCCAAAGGTCATACTTAATGACGTGACGCCCGTCACATCGTGCAGGCGCTCCGCGTATCCGGCCACCGGTCCCGTCCCCCGTGCCATGCAGGGCGCTACCCTCGCCAGACCGGGGGGAGGACGACGGGCGATGGGCGCGGTGCTGCACGACGGCCTGCTCGACGCGCTCGGCCGCGAGATCGTCGACGGCGTCACCCCCGTCGGCTCCGCGCTGACGCTGGACGGCATCTGCGTGCGGTTCGGCGTCTCCCGGACCGTCGCGCGCGAGGCGATGCGCATGCTCGAGTCGATGCGGCTGATCACCTCACGCCGGCGCGTCGGCCTGGTGGTGCGCCCGCGCGAGGAGTGGGACGTCTTCGACCCCCGCCTGATCCGGTGGCGGCTGGACGGACCGCAGCGCGCCGACCAGCTGCGCTCCCTGACCGAGCTCCGGCTCGCCGTCGAGCCGCACGCGGCGGCGTGCGCCGCGGCCGCGGCCGGCCGTCAGGAGGGCGACGAGCTCCTGGCGCTCACCGCGCGGATGCGCCGCCTCGGCGAGGAGGGCCGGCTCGCGGAGTTCATGGAGCTCGACATCGAGTTCCACGCGCGCCTGCTGCGCGCCTCGGGCAACGAGATGTTCGCCGCACTGACCGACGTGGTGGCCGAGGTGCTGCGAGGCCGCACCGAGCACGGCCTGATGCCGCCGCACCCCGAGGAGGAGGCGCTGGCGGCCCACGAGGCGGTCGCCGCCGCCGTCCGCGCCGGTGACGCCGAGGCGGCCGAGGCCGCGATGAGCCTGATCACCACCGAGGTGCGGCGAGCGCTGGCCGCTGCTCCGGCCACCCCTTCGTCCAGCTCGGGTCGCTGACCAGCGGGACCCATCGCGGTGACGGGGTCCGGCGGACCCGCTCGCCGAGCGCCCGCAGCGCCACCCCCGCCCGCAGCAGGCCGATACCGAGCCGAGCGCGCACCGGCGACCACCGCCGCAGGGCGAGCGTCGCCTTGCCGGTGAACAGCAGCCGCATCTTGGTCGCCGACGAGTTGCCCCCCGACGACGCGCCGACGGCGTGCAGGGCCACCGCGTCCGGCGTGATCCGGGGATGCAGCCCTGCGGCGGCAGCGCGCAGCGACAGGTCTGCATCCTCGCCGTACATGAAATAGCTCTCGTCGAGGCCACCCAGCCGGTCCCACGTGGTGCGCTCCGCGATGAGCAGGCACCCGGTGACCACGTCGACCCGGCGGGGGGTGTCCCGCTGCCAGCGCCCCAGCGACTCGGGGTCGAACAGCCGCGAGCCGCGCAAGGCCGAGCTGAGGCCGGTCGCGAAGCAGAACCAGCTCCACAGCGTCGGACGTCCCCAGCACGAGCTCGGGTCCACCGACCCGTCCGGCCGGACGGTCCGGCCGCCCACCAGACCCGCCTCGGGGTGCTCGTCGAGCGCGCGCACGAGGGCGTCGACGCACCCGGGACGGACCACCGCGTCCGGGTTGAGAAGCAGCACCCGCCGGCCGGTCGTCCGCGCGACCCCGAGGTTGCAGCCCCGGGCGAACCCGACGTTCTCCCCCGCGACCAGCACGTCGACCCGGTCGGCCCAGCGCTCGAGCAGGGCGAGCGTCTCGGGGCCGGATCCGCTGTCGACGACCACGGTCTCGACGTCGACCGACGGCCGGCCGTCGCCGGTCAGGGCCTGCAGGCAGCGCTCGAGCCACTCGGCGCCGTCGTGCGAGACGACGACCACCGACACCTCAGGCACCGCGGTCACGGTGCCACCGCCGACGCGGAGTCGTCGGCCGGCACGTAGCCGTCCCGCCAGCCGACCACCCGTGCCGGGCTGCCGACCGCGATGCAGTGGGCGGGCAACGAGCGCGACACCACCGAGGCGGCCCCGACGACCGCGCCGTCGCCGATCGTCACGCCGGGAAGCACCACCACCCGGGCACCGAGCCACACGTCGGAGCCGATCACCACGTCCGCCTCGCGCTTCGGCTGGTCCATCACGGGCGTCCCGTGCGCCAGGCCGTAGTTGCTGGCCGTGATGAACACCTCCGGCGCGAGCAACACCTTGTCGCCCAGCACGATCCGCCCGGTCGAGTCCCCCGCCCACAGGTAGCACCGCTCGCCGACGTGCACGTCGCGCCCGAGGACGATGCGCTCGCCGTTGCGCAGGCTCGCGACGGGCGACATCCGCAGCCCCGGACCGGCCGTGATCCGGCGCCGCGGCTGCACGTGCGCGTAGGAGTAGAACCGCGCGACCTTGGCCAGGTGCACCAGCAGCCCGGGGTCGGCGACCCGTCGCAGCGCCCCGAGCAGTCCCTCACGACGACCGTGCCCCGCGACAGGGCCGCGCGTCCCGGCGCTCATGCGGCGACCCGCGAGGTGAGGTCCGTGCCCCAGCGCCGGTCGCCGCGCACCCGTCGCACGGCCGCGACGCACCTGCTGGCGGCCGTGACGAGCAGGAACGCCGCGGCATCGACCAGGCCGACCTGACCGCTCCGCACCGAACCGCGCAGACCGCCCGCGTTGGTCGGGCCGTCCTCCGCACCGAGCCGCACCGCGAGCTCCCGGTTGCCGTTCACGATGCGGGCCCGCCGCGACACCAGGGCACGGGTGGTCCGGGCCGCGTGGGCGACGAACGGCTCCGGCACCAGCACGCGCTCGTGCGGGGCGAACGACCGACGCACCCACCCGTCGTCGTTGGTCACGTCGGGGAGGTCGCCGAGCCGTCGCCAGCCCGGTTCGTTCAGGGCGAAGACGCCGGACCCGACCATCCCCTCGCGCACGTACGGCAGCGACGTCCACACCCGGTAGAAGCGACGGACCAGGCCCGACGAGGCCCCGGCGGCGACCGTCAAGCGGGCCGAGGCGACGGTGGGGACGTCGGTGTCCAGCGCCTCGGCCAAGGCCCGGGCGGTCGCCGCGGACAGCTCGCAGTCCGCGTCCAGGACGATCACCGGCCACACCTCGACGGCGGCGAAACCCGCACGGAGGGCGCCGATCTTCCCCGCCTGCGCCAGCTCGAGGGCCTCGATGCTGTGGCCGAGCTCCGCGGCGGCGCGCCGCGCCACGGCGACCGTCCCGTCGGACGAGCCGTTGCTCACCACCAGCACCTTGAGCAGGCCGGGCGGCACGCCCTCGAGCAGCACCCGGAGGCAGCGGCCGATCACCGCGGCCTCGTCGTGCGCCGGTACCAGCACCGTCGCCACGGCGGCGCCGTCAGCCCCCGAGCCTTCCATCGCGCACCCCCATGACCGCACGCCACACCCGACGGCCAGTCGAGGCTATTGCACCTTCTGCCC
>NCKG01000179.1:0-4333 GCA_002279095.1 Cellulomonas sp. 14-74-6 | reverse complement strand
GCACGCAGCGGCGATCTCGTAGGAGTCGAGCGCCGCGGTGACCTGGGCGACCAGCTCGCCGGTGCGGGCCAGCAGGTACCGGTCCATCACGGGCAGGCCGGCGACCCGCTCGTCGTCCACCGCCCGGGCGAGGTAGCCGCGCCCCTCGTCGGCCGCGCCCGCGTACAGCGTGAAGAAGTAGTAGGTGCTCCACAGCGGCAGCACCACCTGGCGCACCGCCTCGCGGATGTTCTCCTCCGCCACCACGAGGTTGCCGCCGCGCAGCACGGGTGAGCTCATCAGCGACCACCGCACGGCGTCGGAGCCGTAGGTGTCGAACATCTCCATCGGGTCGGGGAAGTTGCGCAGCGACTTGGACGCCTTGCGGCCGTCGTCGCCCAGCACGATGCCGTGGCAGATCACCGAGGTGAACGCCGGACGGTCGAAGAGGGCCGTGGCCAGCACGTGCAGCAGGTAGAACCAGCCGCGCGTCTGCCCGACGTACTCGACGATGAAGTCGCCCGGGAAGTGGTGCTCGAACCAGTCGGCGTTCTCGAACGGGTAGTGCACCTGCGCGTACGGCATGGACCCGGAGTCGAACCACACGTCCAGCACGTCCGGGATGCGGCGCATGGTGCTGTGCCCGGTCGGGTCGTCCGGGTTGGGCCGCGTCAGCTCGTCGATGAACGGCCGGTGCAGGTCCGGCTCACCGGCCTCGTTGCGCGGCAGCCGGCCGAAGTCGGCCTCGAGCTCGGCGAACGAGCCGTAGACGTCCACTCGCGGGTGCGCGGGGTCGTCGGACACCCACACCGGGATGGGCGTGCCCCAGTACCGGTTGCGGGACACCGACCAGTCGCGGGCGCCCTCGAGCCACTTGCCGAACTGGCCGTCCCGGATGTGCTCCGGCGTCCACGCGATCTGCTGGTTCAGCTCGATCATCCGGTCACGGAACTGGGTCACCCTGACGAACCAGGAGGAGACGGCCTTGTAGATCAACGGGTTCCGGCAGCGCCAGCAGTGCGGGTAGGAGTGCACGTAGGACGCCTGGCGCAGCAGCCGGCCGTCGTCGCGCAGGCGCCGGATGATCGGCATGTTCGCGTCGAACACCTGCTGGCCCTCGAAGTCGGGCAGCACGGCGGTGAACTTCCCGGCGTCGTCCACGGACAGCAGCGTGGGGATGCCCGCGGCGTCGCAGGCACCCTGGTCGACCTCGCCGTAGGCGGGTGCCAGGTGCACGATGCCGGTGCCGTCCTCCGTGGTGACGAAGTCGCCGACCAGCACCTGCCAGGCGTCCTGCGTGCCGTACTTCTCGGCGTCGGCGAAGTAGTCGAACAACCGCTCGTAGCGCAGGCCGGCCAGCTCAGCGCCCGAGAGCTCACGGCTGACCGCGGCCACCGCGTCGTCCGGGGCCGCGTAGCCGAGGTCCTTGGCATACCCCGGCAGCAGGTCGCGGGCGAGCAGGAACGGACCGGTGCCGGCGGAGGTCCCCGCGGGGCCGGCCGGGACGACGGCGTACGTGATGTCGGCGCCGACCGCCAGCGCCTCGTTGGTGGGAAGCGTCCACGGCGTCGTCGTCCACGCGACCGCACGCACACCCGCCAGGCCGAGAGCCTCCGCCCGCTCCCCGACCAGGGGGAACGTCACGCTGACGGTCTGGTCCTGACGGTCCCGGTAGACGTCCGCGTCCATGCCGAGCTCGTGGTTGGACAGCGGCGTCTGGTCGCGCCAGCAGTACGGCAGCACCCGGTAGCCGGAGTACGCCAGCCCCTTGTCGTACAGCTGCTTGAACGCCCAGATCACCGACTCCATGAACGTCGGGTCGAGCGTCTTGTAGTCGTGCTCGAAGTCCACCCAGCGGGCCTGGCGGGTGACGTAGTCCTCCCACTCGTGGGTGTACGTCAGCACCGACTCACGGCAGGCGGCGTTGAACGCCGCGATCCCCATCTCCTCGATCTGCGACTTGTCCGTGATGCCGAGGATCCGCTCGGCCTCCAGCTCCGCCGGCAGGCCGTGGGTGTCCCAGCCGAAGCGGCGCTCCACGCGGTGACCGCGCATCGTCTGGTAGCGCGGCACGACGTCCTTGACGTAGCCCGTCAGCAGGTGGCCGTAGTGCGGCAGGCCGTTGGCGAACGGCGGGCCGTCGTAGAAGACGAACTCGTTGCTGCCGTCGGGACCGGCCTCACGCGCCTCGACCGACGCGACGAAGGTGCCGTCGGCCTTCCAGTAGGCGAGCACGTCCTGCTCGAGCGCAGGCAGGTCCGGCGAGGCGGGCACGCCCAGGGGCTCGGACTGGGACGACGGCGCCGACGGCGCGGGACGGTGCAGCGGATACGCCACGGCGAGACTCTCCTGGTTGCACGCACCCGGGCGGGTGCGGACGACTCCTGGTCACGAGGACGACGACGTCCGGACCGGCCGGACGGCACCGCGGTACCACCTCGTTTGCCGGACCCCGAGGGATCCGGCCGCTCGCCTGCGGCTGTGACGGGCCTGCCCCGTCCGGTTCTACTGAGGACCGCGGTGCTGCTGCGGACCCGTTCTTCCGGAGGCTCGCCGGTGATGGCCGGGTCGACGCCTGTGCCCGCAGTGTATGACGAGCCCTCAGTAGGTGAAGCCCGCGACCTGTGCGCGCAGCCCCGCGGCCAGCGCAGCGAGCTCGCCGGTCGACTGGTTCAGCTGGGACAGCGCCCGCGTGGACGACTGGGCGGCGTCCGCCACCCCGACGATGTTGCTGGCGATGTCGCCCGAGCCGGTCGCCGCCTCGGTGACGGACCGCGACATCTCGTTGGTGGTGGCCGTCTGCTCCTCCACCGCCGAGGCGATGGTCAGCTGGTGGGTGTTGATCTGGGCGATGATCTGCGCGATCTGCCCGATCGCCTCGACCGCGCCGTCGGTGTCCGACTGGATGGCAGCCACCCGTCGTGCGATGTCCTCCGTCGCGGTGGCGGTCTCGCGGGCCAGGTCCTTCACCTCACCGGCCACGACGGCGAAGCCCTTGCCCGCCTCACCGGCGCGTGCCGCCTCGATCGTCGCGTTCAGCGCCAGCAGGTTGGTCTGCTCGGCGATGCTGGTGATCACCTTGACGACGTTGCCGATCTCCTGGCTGGAGGCGCCGAGCCGGGACACCGACTCGTTGGTCCGGTCGGCCACCTGCGTCGCCTCCTCGGCCACCCGCGCCGCCTCGTTGGCGGACACGGCGATCTCCCGGATCGAGGCGCCCATCTGCTCGGCGCCTGCCGCGACGGACTGCACGTTGCGGCTGACCTGCTCGGCGGCGGCCGCGACGGCACCGGCCTGCGCGCTCGTCTCCTCGGAGCCGGACGCGACCTGGGTGGAGATGGCGGACATCTCCTCCGACGCGGAGGAGACCGTGAGGACGGCGTCGCCGACACCGCGCATGGTCGCGCGCAGCGTGCTCTGAGCACGTGCGAGGGCCCCGGCCATCTGGCCGATCTCGTCGCCGGTGAACACCCGCGGCTGCTGGGTCAGATCGCCGTGCGCGAGAGCGTCTACCGAGCGCTTCACCTCGGCGACCGCCCGACGGATCGAGCTGGCCATCCGCACGCCGACCAGGGCCGACAGCAGCAGACCGACCGCGAGCGCCCCGACCGTCAGCTGCAGCGCGCGGTCGCCGGCAGCCTTGGCGTCGCGCGCCTGACGGGTCATCGCGGCGGTCACCTCGCCCTCCACGTCGGTCAGGGCGGTGACCATCGCACCGCCGAGGGAAGCCGCGCTGCTGTCGCGCACCGTTGCCCACGCGGTCTGGTCGCCGCTGAGGGCAGCCTGCATCAGGTCGCCGTCGACCACCTTGCGGTACGCCGCCAACGCGTCGACGAAGCCCTGCCACCGGGCGGGCGCGGCACCCTGCGAGGCGGTGAAGGCGTCGACGAAGGCCGTCTCCGCCTTGTCCAGCCCCTGGTAGGCCGTCGCCAGCTTGTCTGCCTGGGCCTTCTTGGCAGCCTGCGGATAGGCCGCGACGGCGGTCACCTGGTTGCGGACCGTCCACAGTGAGTCCTTCAACGCCGTCAGCGACGTGCCGACGGTGGCCTGGGTACGGGCGAGGCGCGCGGCGCCGGCCGTGATCTGCGTGATCTGGACGGCGGCCACACCTCCGAGCGCGACGGCGACGACCGCGAAGGTGGCCACCAGCCCGAGGATCTTGCCCCGCACCGTGAGGTGCGCGCGGCGGGCGAAGGGTGCGGTCGCAGGCGTGGTCATCGAAGGCTCCAGGTCGAGGTGGACGGCTGTCCAACCCATCGGCCGTCGACGCGTGGTTCTGACCGGACCGACGGTGCGGACCGCCGGACACCCCGGGGGCCGCTGCGACAATCGTGGGATGAGCCCAGCACCGCTC
>NCKG01000178.1:0-4362 GCA_002279095.1 Cellulomonas sp. 14-74-6 | reverse complement strand
AGGCGGAGACCGACGTCGAGCAGGTGCGCAGCCGGTCCGTCCGGGACCAGGCGCGCCTGCAGGCGGGCGCAGGCGCCAAGGACGCTCAGGCGCTGACGAGCGAGATCGAGAGCCTGGCCAGGCGGCAGGCCGACCTGGAGGAGGTCGAGCTCGCGGTGATGGAGCGCCTGGAGGCGCACACGGCCGCGCTGGCCGAGCTCGAGAGGGCGCACGCGTCGCTGGTCGAGCAGCAGTCCGCGTCGACGGCCGAGCGGGAGCGGGCAGAGCGCGAACTGGACGACGAGGCCGGCCGGCTGCGGGCGGAGCGCCAGAACGCGGCGGCCGGCCTGGATGCCGGTCTGCTCGCGCTGTACGAGCGGCTCCGCGGGCAGCTCGGAGGTCGCGGGGCAGCGGCGCTGCGCGGCCGGCAGTGCGGCGGGTGCCGGATGGAGCTCAACCCGCTCGACCTGGAGCGGATCCGGTCGGCGGCGGAGGACCAGGTGGTCCGGTGCGAGGAGTGCGGTCGGATCCTCGTCCGCTGACGGGTGCAGGCGCACGCCCGGGCGCGGGGTGGCGTGGCCGCCCGACCGACGTCAGAGTTCGTCCGTGAGCTCCCTGCCCCCCGCGTCCGGGGACCCCTCGTCGTCCTCCGCGGCGGCCGGCACCCCGGCAGCCGACAGCTCCTCGGCTCGGCGTGCACCTCGCCCCTCCGGGGCGGGCGTGCGCTTCGACGAGGAGGAACCGGTCACCGTCGTGCTGGTGCGGCACGGGCAGACGGCGATGACCGTGTCACGCGGGTACTCCGGCTCGAGCGAGCCGGGACCGCCGCTGGACGAGACGGGCCGGCGCCAGGCGGCCGACGTGGCGGCGCTCGTCGACCGGGTCGGGCGCGACCTGTGGGGTGACATCGCCTACCCGAGCCGGGTCATCGCGTCGCCGATGGTGCGCACGCAGCAGACCGCGGCTGCGGTGGCGGAGCGGCTCGGGCTGCACGTCGAGACCGACCCCACCTTCCGGGAGGCCGACTTCGGAGCGTGGCAGGGGCTGACCGCGGAACAGGTCGAGGAGCGGTGGCCCGGCCGGCTCGAGCCGTGGCACACGCTCGGTACGGTCCGACCGCCCGACGGCGAGTCGGTCGCGGACGTCGGTGAGCGCGTGCGCGCGGGGCTGGACCGGCTCCAGGCGGCAGGCGAGGGGCGCACGGTGGTGGTGGTCAGCCACGCGGTGGCCGGCGTGCCGAGCGAGGGCTGGGCTCGCTGAGCCGGGACGGCCGGTGGACGCGCCCCCTGTCGCGCCACCGGCCGCCTTCCGGCTACTCCTGCGCGACGGCGTCCAGCACGGGGAGCCGCGCCGCGCGCACGGCGGGCCAGACCGCGGCGACCACGCCGACGAGCACGGCGAGCACCAGCATCCCGGCCAGGCTCGACCCCGGCACCGAGAGCTGCGACAGCCCCTGGTCGGCGTACAGCCGGGGCAGCGAGGCGGCCAGGCCGATGCCGACCGCGAGACCGATCACCGTGCCGCAGACCGCGGTCAGGACGGACTCCACGGTGATCACCCCCGACAGCTGCAGCCGTCCCAGACCCACCGCCCGCAGCAGCCCGATCTCACGCGTCCGCTCGATCACCGACAGCGCCAGGGTGTTCACGATCCCGAGGACGGCGATCGCCACCGACAGGCCGAGCAGCGCGTACAGGATGGCCAGCATCTGGTCGACCTGTGCCGCGAGGCCGTCGACGAACTGCTTCGAGTCCATGACGGACACCACGTAGTAGGGGCGCGAGAGGTCGGTCAGCTGCGTCCGCAAGGCGTTCAGGTCCGCGCCGGCGGCCGCCTTGACCAGGACGGTCGTGTCCGGCTGCTGCGCGGCGGGCACCAGCGTGTCGACCACCGAGGGGGAGGCCCAGAGCGCCTGCCCGACGGCACCCGACCGTGCGATCGCACCGATCCGCAGGGACTTCTCGCCCAGCGGCCCCGTGACGGACACCGTGTCGCCGATCTTCCAGCCCTTGTCCTCGGCGAGCAGCTTGTCGGCGACGAGCTCGCCCCCGGTGAGGGCCTGTGCCACCGAACCCTCGGTCGACGACGGCCGCAGCAGCGACCCGACCATCGTCGGCTCGACGGCGACGAGCGGCTGGCCGTCCGCTCCCGCCGGCGCGCGACCCACGGCGGCCAGCACGCGCGTCCACGGGAAGCCCTCCGCCTGCTGCACGGACGGCAGCGCCCGCACCTCCTGCAGCAGCGCGGGTGCGACCGTGTCGCTCACGCCGGTCCGCAGCACGTAGTCCGCGCTGACCTCCGAGCTGACCAGCGATCCGACCGATGCCTGGGTGCTCGCCGCGATGACGGCGGCCGCACCGACCAGCGCGATGCCGATCGTCAGCGCTCCCGCGGTGTTGGCGGCGCGGCGCGGGTTCCGCACCACGTTCCCGCGGGCGAGCCGGCCGACCGGTCGCAGCCACGCCACCGCGGGCGCGGCGAGCAGCCGCACCACCGCCGGCACGACCACCGGTCCCACCACGAGGGTCCCGATCAGGACGGACCCGGCCCCGACGCCCAGCAGGGTGCCGGCGGAACCGAGGTGCGGGCGGACGGCCGCCACCACCACGGCGGCCGCACCGGCGACGACGAGGACCAGGCCGGCCCAGGCGCGCAGCCGCAGGGACCGCTCGTTCACGGTCACCTCGTCCCGCATCGCCTCGACGGGCGGGACGACGGCGGCCCGCCGGGCAGGCAGCGAGGCCGCTGCGACGGAGACGCCCGTACCGACCACCAGACCGATCAGCACCGTCGACGTGGACAGCGGCACGCGGGTGGACAGCGTCATGTCCATCCGCTGCAGCACCACGCCGATCAGCTCGACCAGCCCGAGGCCGCCGACGACGCCGATGGCCGAGCCGACCACCCCGACGAGGGCGGACTGGGTGAGGATCGACCCGAACACCTGCCGCGGAGACGCGCCGACGGCTCGGAGCAGGGCGAACTCCCGCATCCGCTGCCGCACGGACATGGTGAAGGTGTTCGCGATGATGAAGGCCCCGACGAAGAGCGCGAGCAGCGCGAAGACCAGCAGGAACGTCGACACGAAGCCGAGCTGCTTGGAGATCTGCGAGCTGGTCTCCGTGCGCATCGCCGCACCGGTGAGCGCCTGGGCGTGGGCATCGCTCGCGACGGGCGCCAGGCGGTCCACCAGCTGCTGCTCGGTCAGTCCGGCCGACTTGTCGGCGTACACCTGGAACGACGACGTCGTCCCCGCCGGCGCGAACGCGGCCTCCTCCACGCCGGGGTCGAGCAGCACGATCGTCGCCCCGGCCATCGGCGCACCGAAGTCGACCGCTCCGACCACCGTGACGTCGCGGACGTCACCGAGGAGCACGACCTTGGTGCGGTCGCCGACGTGCAGGCCGGAGGCGTCCAGCGTATGGCGCTCGACGGCGATCTCGTCGCGTCCGACGGGCGCCCGGCCGGTCAGCCCGGCGACCGAGGGGTCCCGACGGTCGTAGGCCAGCGCGAAGCTGGGCGCCTGCGTGCTCCGGACGGCGGTGCCGTTCGCGCCGACCAGCGTGATCGGCCCGGACAGGGACGGGATGACCGCCTGCACGCCGGGGACCCGCTCCAGGGCGCCGGCCAGGGCGAGCGGCAGGCCGGGGGCGGCCGACCGCTCGCCGGACACGACGTTCGAGCCGTCGTCCGGAACGCGGACGTAGGCGTCGGCCGTGGTGGAGGCGCCGACGATCTCGTCGAACGTCGACGAGAGCATCTCGCGCAGCGAGAAGGTGCCGGTGACGAACGCGACGCCGAGGGCCACCGCGACGATCGACATGGCGAACTGCCCGAGGTGCGCACGCACGGCGCGCCAGGCGATGCGGCTCATGACCGCGACCGCGCGGCGAGGCCCTCGAGGCCGGCCAGCGTGTCCAGCACGCTGGCGGCGGTCGGGTCGGTCAGCTCGGCGACGAACAGCCCGTCAGCGAGGAACAGGACGCGGTGGGCGTACGAGGCCGCGCGCGGGTCGTGCGTCACCATGACGACCGACTGTCCGAGGGTGTCCACGCTGCGCCGCAGGAAGCCCAGCACCTCGGCCGACGCGTGGGAGTCGAGGTTGCCGGTCGGCTCGTCGGCGAAGACGACGGCCGGACGGGACACCAGCGCGCGTGCGCAGGCGACGCGCTGCTGCTGCCCGCCGGACAGCTCGGCCGGCTTGTGGGTCAGCCGGTCCCGCAGGCCGACGGCGTCCACGACCTCGTCGAACAGGCCGCGGTCGACCGGCCGCCGTGCGATGTCCAGCGGGAGGGTGATGTTCTCGGCCGCCGTCAGGGTCGGCACCAGGTTGAACGCCTGGAAGATGAAGCCCACCCGGTCCCGCCGCAGCTTGGTCAGCCG
>NCKG01000177.1:0-4388 GCA_002279095.1 Cellulomonas sp. 14-74-6 | reverse complement strand
TTTGGTGCGCTGCTGCAGGCGGCGGGCGGCACGACTCTCGGTGACGACGCCGCGGTGCTGCGGGTCGACGCCGCCGACGCGCTGGTGGTGACCGGCGGTCGGACCGTCTCGGTGGTCGGGGTGCCGGGAGCCGTGGTGGTGGACACCGCCGACGCGGTGCTGGTCACCACCTGCGAGCACGCCCAGGCGGTGAAGGCTGCGGTCGACGGGTGGCGTGCCCGGGGCCGGGAGGACCTCCTCTGACGGCACGGTGCAGCGGCCGGCGTCCGTCCGCTGGTCGCGCTCGGTGGGGCGCCACCGGCCACGACTAGGCTCGTCGTGTGTCGCAGCCCGAGCCGGACTCCGTGCTACCGCTCCAGCTGACGGCCTCGACCGATCCCGTGCCGCCGATCACGTCGTTGACGCCGGTGCCGGAGACCACGCTCGCGGCGCGCCTGCACGGCATCGTCGGCGCCCTCCGTCCGGAGCTCGTCGCCATCCGTCGCGACCTGCACGCCGACCCCGAGCTCGCACGGACCGAGAAGCGCACCACGCGCGTCGTCGCCGACCGGCTCGCCGCCGCCGGGCTGCGTCCACGGCTGCTGCCGGGCGCCGGGTTGCTGTGCGACCTCGGACCCACCGGTCCGAACGTCCGTCGCGTCGCGCTGCGGGCCGATATCGACGCCCTCCCGGTGGTCGACCGCTGCGAGCTGCCCTGGACCTCGACGGTCCGCAACGTCGCGCACGCCTGCGGGCACGACGTCCACACCACCGCCGTGCTCGGCGCGGGTCTCGCGCTGGCGGCGCTCGACGCGACCGGCGACCTGCGCACGGCGGTGCGGCTGGTGTTCCAGCCGGCGGAGGAGGTGCAGCCGGGCGGGTCCATCGACGTGATGAACGCCGGCGGTCTGGACGGCGTCGCCCAGATCTTCGCGGTGCACTGCGACCCGAAGCTCGACGTCGGCATGGTCGGTACCCGGATCGGTCCGATCACCTCGGCGTCCGACGAGGTGTACGTCACCCTGACGGGCCCCGGTGGTCACACCTCGCGTCCGCACCTGACGGCCGACGTCGTGTTCGCCCTCGCCCAGGTGATCACCCAGGTGCCTGCCGTCCTCGGACGGCGCCTCGACCCGCGCTCGGGAGTCAACCTGACGTGGGGTGCCGTGCGCGCCGGCGCCGCACCCAACGCGATCCCGCCGACCGGCTCGCTGTCCGGCACCCTCCGCTGCCTCGACGTCCGCGCGTGGGAGCACGCCTCGGAGGTGTTCGAGTCCGCTGTGCGCGAGGTCATCCAGCCCTATGGCGTCGAGCTCGAGGTCCGCCACGAGCGCGGTGTCCCCCCCGTGGAGAACGACGAGCGGAGCACCGCGGTGCTCGAGGCGGCCGCACGCGACGTGCTCGGCCCGGACGCCGTCACGCTGACCGAGCAGTCGCTCGGCGGCGAGGACTTCGCGTGGTACCTGACCAAGGTGCCGGGAGCGCTGGCCCGGCTCGGCACGCGGACCCCGGGCGGCCACACGTACGACATCCACCAGGGCGACCTCCGGGTCGACGAGCGCGCGATCGAGGCCGGTGCGCTGCTGCTGGCCCGCGCTGCGATGCTCGGCGGCCGGCACGAGCCCGTGGAGACGATGCGCCGAGCGCCGTACCGCTGAGACCGTCACCCGTCCGGCGGCGTGTGCGACCGGCCCAGGTACCAATGCGGTAACGGATGCTCGATCGATACCGCCAGGTAACGCTGCAGACACGCGCCGCTCACTAGGGTCGCGTCTGATCGATGCCGGTCGGCTTCCGACCCGGCGGCGGCGCAACGGCGCGCCGTCGCCGGCTCGGACCCGTGGCCGCCGGCGCGGCGACGAGAACCCCAGGAGACCCAGTGAAGAACGTGATTCGAGCGGCGGCGCTGACCGGCGCGACCGCCCTCGCGCTCGCGGCGTGCGGCAGCGCCCCGACGACCGGTGGTTCGACCTCGTCGGCAGCCGCCAGCGGTGCAGCCAACTCCAGCTTCAAGGGCTGCATCGTCTCCGACTCCGGCGGCTTCAACGACAAGTCCTTCAACGAGTCCGGTTTCCAGGGCCTGAAGGACGCCGCGGGCAAGTTGGGCATCCAGACGGCCAGCGCCGAGTCGAAGACGGACGACGCGTACACGCCGAACATCCAGAACATGCTCAGCCAGAACTGCAACATCATCGTCACGGTCGGCTTCAAGCTGTCGACGGCGACCGGTGACGCCGCGAAGGCCAACACCGGCACCAAGTTCGCGCTCGTCGACGCTCAGCCCACCGACGCGCAGGGCAAGGCGCTGACCCTGCCGAACGTCAAGCCCCTCGAGTTCGACACGGCGCAGGCCGCGTACCTCGCGGGCTACCTCGCCGCGGGCATGTCGAAGACGGGCAAGGTCGGCACCTACGGCGGCCTGAAGATCCCGACGGTCACCGTGTTCATGGACGGCTTCGCCGACGGCATCGCGAAGTACAACGAGGTCAAGGGCAAGAACGTCCAGCTGATCGGGTGGGACAAGGCCAAGCAGGACGGCCTGTTCGACGGCGGCAACAGCCCGTTCGACCCGGGCTCGGGCAAGGCCAACGCCGACTCGCTGGTCGCCGCGGGCGCGGACGTCCTGCTGCCCGTCGCCGGCGGTGCGGCACTCGACGCCCTGACGGCCGCCAAGGCCACCCCGGGCACCCTGGTGATCTGGGTCGACTCCGACGGTGCGCTGATCAACCCCGACTCCTCGTCGATCATCCTCACCTCGGTGATGAAGCTGATCGGTGCGGCCGTCGGCTCCGCCGTGACGGACGCGGCCGGGAACAAGTTCGACGCGGCTCCGTACGTCGGCACGCTGAAGAACAACGGGGTCGGCATCGCGCCGTACCACGACCTCGACTCGAAGGTGCCGTCCGACCTGAAGTCGGAGGTCGACCAGCTGAAGGCCGACATCATCTCCGGCAAGATCACGGTCCAGTCGGCGAACGCGCCGAAGGCCTCCTGAGTCCGTCGACCGAGCCGGTCCGGGCACGTCCCGGACCGGCTCGGTCGCGTCTGAGCCCGCGGTCGGCGGTGGCCGCTACTGTCGTCGGTGCGGTCGGCGGGGCCGGCCAGCGTCGGCAGGCCCGAGGAGGGGCACGTGAAGCTGGAGCTGCGGGGGATCACCAAGCGGTTCGGGCCGTTGGTGGCCAACGACCGCATCGACCTGGTCGTCGAGCCGGGTCAGATCCACGCCCTGCTGGGCGAGAACGGCGCAGGGAAGTCGACGTTGATGAACGTCCTGTTCGGCCTGTACGAGCCGGACTCGGGGCAGATCCTCATCGACGACCAGCCCGCGAAGATCAAGGGCCCTGCCGACGCCCTCAACGCCGGCATCGGCATGGTGCACCAGCACTTCATGCTCGTCCCGGTCTTCACGGTGGCGGAGAGCGTGATGCTCGGTCACGAGTCGACCCGCGGGGCCGGGTTGCTGGACCTGGATGCCGCGCGCCGGCAGGTGCACGAGCTGTCCGCACGGTTCGGGTTCGACGTCGAGCCCGACGCCGTGATCGAGGACCTGCCGGTCGGCGTGCAGCAGCGCGTGGAGATCATCAAGGCGATGGCCCGGGACGCGAAGGTGCTGATCCTCGACGAGCCGACCGCCGTGCTGACGCCGCAGGAGACCGACGAGCTGATCGAGATCATGCGACAGCTGCGGGCAGCCGGGACGTCGATCGTCTTCATCACCCACAAGCTGCGCGAGGTCAAGGCCGTCGCGGACGTCATCACCGTCATCCGGCGCGGCCGCGTGGTCGGTCAGGCCGACCCGGGTGCCCCGGAGTCCGAGCTCGCGGCGATGATGGTGGGCCGGTCCGTGATGCTGCAGGTCGACAAGGCTCCCGCGCAGCCCGGCGAGGTGGCCTTGTCCGTGCGGGATCTCGTCGTGACGGACCGCACCGGTGCCCGCGTGGTGGACCACGTGTCCTTCGACCTCGCGCGCGGCGAGATCCTCGCGATCGCCGGGGTGCAGGGCAACGGGCAGTCCGAGCTCGCCGAGGCGATCCTGGCGCTGGTTCCGGCCACCGGGTCGATGGTGCTCGAGGGTCGGGAGCTGGTCGGCAGATCCGTCCGTGAGGTGCTGGACCACGGCGTCGGCTTCGTCCCCGAGGACCGCTCGCACGACGGCCTGGTGGGCGAGTTCACCGTCGCCGAGAACCTGGTGCTCGACCTGTTCGCCGACGCCCGGTTCCGCGGCGGTCTCGGCATGGACCTCGCGGCGATCAAGACCAACGCGGAGGCGCGGATCGCCGAGTTCGACATCCGCACCCGTGGGCCGGAGCAACCGGCGGAACGGCTCTCCGGCGGCAACCAGCAGAAGGTGGTCGTCGCGCGGGAGATGTCCCGGCCGCTGCGCCTCTTCGTGGCGAGCCAGCCCAAAG
>NCKG01000176.1:0-4441 GCA_002279095.1 Cellulomonas sp. 14-74-6 | reverse complement strand
GTGACCGTGGCCGGCTCGACGTCCTCCGCCTCGACCACGAGCACCTCGACGGACGCCGACGACGGCTCGTCCGAGGCGGGCAGCGCCGGCACGGCCGGGACGTCCTCCGGTCCCGTGCGCCCCTCCTGGGGCGCGTGCTCGTGGGCGTGCGCCGCGGCCGCGGCGATCGTCGCCAGCGTCGCCTTGACGGCCGCGCGCGCCTCGGGCAGGACGGGCACCACCGGCACCGCCGGCGTGGCCACGGGCTCCCCCGCACCGCGCTTGCGGCGCGAACGCTTCGGGGTCCCCTCGCTCGGCGTCGCCTGCTGCTGACCGGCGTCCGGACGCACGTTCCGCTCGATCGGGTCGGTGTGCACGATGAACCCGCGCCCGTGGCAGTGCTCGCAGGTCTCGCTGAACGCCTCGACCAGACCCTGGCCGACGCGCTTGCGGGTCATCTGGACCAGACCGAGCGACGTGACCTCGGCCACCTGGTGCTTGGTGCGGTCACGCCCCAGGCACTCGACCAGCCGACGCAGCACCAGGTCCCGGTTGGACTCGAGCACCATGTCGATGAAGTCGACGACGATGATGCCGCCGATGTCGCGCAGCCTCAGCTGGCGCACGATCTCCTCGGCCGCCTCGAGGTTGTTGCGGGTCACCGTCTCCTCGAGGGTGCCCCCGGCACCGGTGAACTTCCCGGTGTTGACGTCGATGACGGTCATCGCCTCGGTGCGGTCGATCACCAGCGAGCCGCCGGACGGCAGCCACACCTTGCGGTCCATGCCCTTGGCCAGCTGCTCGTCGACCCGGTGCGCGGCGAACACGTCGCCCGTGCCGGTCCACCGGCTGACCTTCGCGGCGAGGTCGGGCGCGAGCTCACCGATGTAGCCGGAGATCGTCGACCACGCGTCGTCGCCCTGGACCACCAGGGACGAGAAGTCGTCGTTGAAGATGTCGCGCACCACGCGGATCGCCATGTCGGGCTCGCCCTGCAGCAGCGCAGGGGCGGACGCGCTGGCGGACTTCTTCTCGATCGCCTCCCACTGGCCCCGGAGCCGGGCGATGTCCGCGCGGAGCTCCTCCTCGCTGGCACCCTCGGCGGCCGTCCGGACGATCACGCCGGCGGAGTCCGGGACGATATCCCGGAGGATCTTCTTCAGCCGCGCACGCTCGTTGTCCGGCAGCTTGCGGCTGATGCCGGTCATCCCGCCGCCCGGCACGTACGCGAGGTACCGACCCGCCAGCGTGACCTGGCTGGTCAGGCGCGCGCCCTTGTGCCCGATCGGGTCCTTGGTCACCTGCACCAGCACCGCATCGCCGGACTTCAGCGCCTGCTCGATGCGCCGGGGCTGGCCCTCGAGCCCGGCCGCGTCCCAGTTCACCTCGCCGGCGTAGAGCACCGCGTTGCGACCCTTGCCGACGTCGACGAACGCCGCCTCCATGCTGGGCAGCACGTTCTGCACCCGGCCGAGGTACACGTTGCCGACCATCGACGCCTGCGCCTGGTTGGACACGTAGTGCTCGACGAGCACCCCGTCCTCGAGCACCGCGATCTGCGTCCGGCCGTTCGCCTCGCGCACCACCATCGCGCGGTCCACCGACTCGCGGCGGGCGAGGAACTCGGCCTCGCTGATGATCTGGCGGCGACGTCCGGCGTCGCGCCCCTCACGCCTGCGCTGACGCTTCGCCTCCAGGCGGGTGGAGCCGCGGAGCGCCGTCACCTCGTCGCTGCGGGTGCGCGAACGAGGCTCGCTCTCGGCGGATTCCGTGCGGGCGCCCCGACGACGGCGGCGGCGACGACGGCTCGACGCGCCCTGCTCGTCCTCGGCGCCGTCCTCCTCACCGACCTCGGTGGCCGGCTCCTCCTCGTCCTCGGACGGCTCGTCGGTCGCGCCGCCGAGCGGCTCACCGGCCTCCGAGCGCGAACGTCGACCACGGCCGCCACGGCGTCGACGACGACGGGGTGCGGCCTGCTCGTCCTCCGGGACCTCGGTGTCCAGGTCGTCCTCCGAGAAGTCGAGGGCCTCGTCGCCGGCGCCCTCCGGCTCGGCGCCACCCACGACCTCGTCGACGACGGCCACCTCGGGCGTCTGCTCGCCTCGCCCACGACCACGGCGACGACGGGAGCGGCCGCCCTGCTGGCCCTCCTCGGCCACCGGCGCCTCGGCGGGGGTCTCGGTCTCGGCGACGGCCGCATCGGCGCGCTCGGCGCGGCGCGCGGCCTCGGAGATCTCCTCGGGCGAGCCGGCACCCACCTGGGCCCGGCGGCGGCGCTGCCGCGTCACGGCGAGATCGGGCGCCTGGAACAGGAGCGCGGTCGTCGCCAGCCGGGGCGGCTGAGGGGCTTCGTAGGACGCGGTGGTCTGCGCCGCGGGCGCGGACGCGGTCGCCGCGGGTTCGCCCGCGGTCGATGCCGCCTGCGGCTCCTCCTCGAGCTCCTCCGCCACGGCCTCGGGCTCGAGCTCGGCGGTCTGGGCCGGCTCGACCTCCACGGTCTCGTCCCGCGCCGCCGCCCGCGCACGGCCGCCCGCCGGACGACGGCTCGAACGGCGACGACCGGCGGGAGCCTCCTCCGCCTCGGGCGCCACCGGCGCCTCGACAGCGGGTGCGGACGGCTCGGCAGCCGCCTCCGGGGCGCCGCCGGCCGCCGCGGTCCGGCGGACCGTTCGGCGGCGACGCGGCGCCGCAGACGGCTCCGCAGGGAGCTCGGATCCAGGAACGCCTGCCGCCTCGGCGGTCGGTGCGGCGTCGGACGGCGTGGCGGTGGCCGCGACGGGGGTCTCCTGCTCGGGTCCCGCAGTCGGGGTCGTCACCGGCGTCGGCGCCGCGACGGAGCGAGTGGCCCGGCGCCGACGCGGACGGACCGTCTCACCCCCGCCAGCCTGGCCGTCGACGGGTTCAGGGGTGGTCTGCTCGGTCACGCGATGTGCTCCTGGGTGCCCACCAGCCCCGTGCCCACACGTCACGGTGCTGGTCGGGCGGTCGGTCGTCCTTCGGCACGGCGGCCGGGACGGAAGTCGGCGGTCGGGTCGCGGCCTCGCACGTCGGCGCCATCGCCTGCTGGCCCGGCTGGGCGGCCCCGGTCTGGAGCGCCCTGCCTGGCCGAGCGGCGGCTGGCACGCGGGACGCGCCGGACTGCGAGCTCGGTGGACGGGAGGGCGGTGTGGGCGCCCGATGTCCGCCGCAAGTATCGCACAGCAGCCCTCCGGAGACGGGAGCGACGAGCCTGGTCCGCTCACCCGGGTCCGCCGGGCGGTCTGCGAGCCGGCCTCCGGCGGTCGGCCGTCGGAGGCCGAGCAGCGCGCCGCGACACGCCGACGCCACGCCGTCAAGAAGACGACACCGCGTCGGCATATGTGACCTAGGTCCTAGGACCTCAGCCCTAGGAGCCCTAGCGTTCCGCACGGGCCCAGACCCGCCTCGCCATCACGTGGGACGGGCGCAGGTCCTGCCCCACCGCCCGATCTTGGACCCCCGGAGACCTGCGTGGACGCGCTGACCCTGGCCCGCTGGCAGTTCGGTATCACCACCGTCTACCACTTCATCTTCGTGCCGCTGACGATCGGTCTCTCGACCCTCGTCGCGATCATGCAGACGCTGTGGGTCCGCTCCGGGAAGACGGAGTGGCTTCGCCTGACCAAGTACTTCGGCAAGCTGCTGCTGATCAACTTCGCGATCGGCGTGGCCACCGGCATCGTCCAGGAGTTCCAGTTCGGCATGAACTGGAGCGAGTACTCCCGGTTCGTCGGCGACATCTTCGGCGCGCCGCTGGCGATGGAGGCCCTGGCGGCCTTCTTCATCGAGTCGACGTTCCTCGGCCTGTGGATCTTCGGCTGGGACAAGCTGCCGAAGCGGGTGCACCTCGCGACGATCTGGCTCGTGGCCGGGTCCACCACGCTGTCGGCCTTCTTCATCCTCTCGGCCAACTCCTGGATGCAGCACCCGGTCGGGGCGACCTTCAACCCCGCGACGGGCCGTGCGGAGATGCGCGACCTGGGCGCCGTGGTGACCAACCCGACGGTGCTGGCGGCCTTCCCGCACACGATCGCGGCGGCCTTCCTGACCGCCGGCACCTTCGTCGCGGCGGTCTGCACGTTGTGGATGGTCCGGCTGGTGCGCCAGGGCGACGCCGACCGGGCACGTGCGGTCTACCGGCCCGGGCTGCGCCTCGGCCTGGTGGCGATCGTCATCTCGGGCATCGTCGTGGCCGGTTCCGGGCACTGGCAGGCACAGCTGATGTTCCGCCAGCAGCCGATGAAGATGGCCGCGGCGGAGGGCCTGGTCAACACGGAGACCCGCGTCCCGCTGTCCCTGCTGACGGTCGGCAGCCTGAACAACGACCCGGCCAGCGTGCGGCACCTGGTGCAGATCCCCTGCCTGACGTCGATCCTCGCCGACAACACCTGCAACTCCACGCTGAAGGGCGTCGCGGACCTGCAGAAGCAGTACGAGCAGAAGT
>NCKG01000175.1:0-4460 GCA_002279095.1 Cellulomonas sp. 14-74-6 | reverse complement strand
CGATCGCGAGGCGGGCGCCGGAGTCGGAGACGATCCAGCGCACCTGCTCCGGGGACGACGTCTCGTAGACGGGCACGCCGAGGGCACCGGCTGCCCAGCACGCGAAGTCGACGACGGTCCACTCGTACCTGGTCCGGGACATGATCGCGACGCGGTCACCGGCCTGGATGCCCGAGGCGACCAGGCCCTTCGCGACGGCGTTCACCTGGTCGACGAACTCGCGGACGGTCACCGCCGTCCAGGTGCCGTCCGGACCCCCGGAGCGTTCGGCGAAGACACCGTCAGGGTCCCGAGCCAGCCGGGCGGCGAGCATCCCGGGGATGGACAGCGCGGGATCGTCCTCGACGAGGGCAGGGGAGGTGAACTCGACCATGGGTGCTCCAGGTGCGGTGATGTCGGACCGACCCTAGTGGCTGGCAGGCGCGCGCCAGCCCGCCACGACGGGCGACGCGGCGCCGGGCTGCCGTAGCGGCGCCGCGCTGTTCAGGCGAGGGATCAGGCGCGCTGCTCGGCGGTGCCCAGCTCCGCATCCCGTGCCACCGACGAGCCGTCCTCGCCGCTGACCAGGTCGAGCGTCCCGGTCACCCGGCCGGCGGCCCGCAGGTCGGTCAGCGCGAGCTCCACCGAGGTGCGCGCCGCGGCCGGGACCGTGAGCGTGACCGCCGTGATCGGCGTGCGCATCGACACCTTGGCCTCGGACTTCACCTTGCGGAGGGCCGCGAGGGCCGCACCGGCTGCGGCGACCACACCGGCGTCCGCATCGCCGGCCGCGACGCGCAGTGGCTCGGCCGTCGGCCAGGCGGCGCGGTGCACCGAGCCCTCACGCCACCAGGACCAGACCTCCTCGGTGGCGAACGGCAGCACCGGCGCGAACAGGCGCAGGAGCGTGTCGAGTGCGATGCCCAGCGCGGCGCGCGCCGAGGCGGCACCCGCCGGGTCGTCGGTGGCGGCGTAGGCGCGGTCCTTGACCAGCTCGAGGTAGTCGTCGCAGAAGGTCCAGAAGAACGTCTCGGTCACCTCGAGGGCGCGGGTGTGGTCGTAGGCCTCGAGCGCCGCGGTGGCCGTCTCGACCACGTCGGCCAGGCCGGCGAGCATCGCCCGGTCGATCGGCCGCGTCACGTGTGCGGGGTCGAGCGAGACGGGCTCGTCGGCCGCGCCGAACGACAGCGCGAACTTGCTGGCGTTGAGCACCTTGATCGCCAGGCGGCGGCCGATCTTCATCTGGCCGACCTCGAACGCCGCATCCGTACCGAGCTTTGCCGAGGCCGCCCAGTACCGGACCGCGTCGGAGCCGTGCTCCTCGAGCAGACCCATCGGCGTGACCACGTTGCCCTTGGACTTGCTCATCTTCTTGCGGTCGGGGTCGAGGATCCAGCCGCTGATCGCGGCGTCGGACCACGGCAGCGCGCCGAACTCCAGGTGCGAGCGCACCACGGTGGAGAACAGCCAGGTGCGGATGATGTCCTGGCCCTGGGGACGCAGGTCCATCGGGTACACGCGGGAGAACAGGTCGTCGTCGGACAGCCAGCCGCCGACGATCAACGGGCTCAGCGAGCTGGTCGCCCAGGTGTCCATCACGTCCGGGTCGGCAGCGAAGCCACCGGGTGCGCCGCGCTGGTCCTCGGTGAAGCCCTCCGGGCAGTCGGTGGAGGGGTCGATGGGCAGGGCGCTCTCGGCCGGCACCAGCGGGTTGCCGTGGTCGGGGCTCCCGTCCTCGTCCAGGCGGTACCAGACCGGGAACGGCACGCCGAAGAAGCGCTGCCGCGACACCAGCCAGTCGCCGTTCAGGCCGTTGACCCAGTTCTCGTAGCGCACCCGCATGAACTCGGGGTGGAAGCCGAGCTCGGCGCCGCGCGTGAGCAGCGCGGCGCGCAGGTCCTCGTCCCGGCCGCCGTTGCGGATGTACCACTGGCGGCTGGTGACGATCTCGAGGGGCTTGTCGCCCTTCTCGTAGAAGTTCGCCTTGCGCTGGGTCGCCACAGGCTCGCCGGCCAGCTCACCCGAGTCCCGCAGGCCTGCGACGACCGTCTCCCGTGCCGAGAACGTCGTCTTCCCCGCAAGCTGGGCGTACAGCGCACGGCCGCCGTCAGCGGTGATCCAGTCGGGCGTCTCGCGCTGCAGCCGACCGTCGCGACCGACCACGGACCGGGTCGGCAGGCGCAGCTCGCGCCACCACTGCACGTCGGTCAGGTCGCCGAACGTGCAGCACATCGCGATGCCGGCGCCCTTGTCCGGCTCGGCGGCCGGGTGGGCCAGCACCGGCAGCTCCACACCGAACAGCGGGCTGGTCACGGTGCTGCCGAACAGGTGCTGGTAGCGCTCGTCGTCCGGGTGGGCGATCAGCGCGACGCACGCCGGGAGCAGCTCGGGACGCGTCGTCTCGATGTGCACGTCACCGCCGCCGTCGGTGCGGTGGAAGGCGACCCGGTGGTACGCGCCGGGGTAGTCGCGGGCCTCGAGCTCCGCCTGCGCGACCGCCGTCTGGAACGTCACGTCC
This sequence comes from Cellulomonas sp. 14-74-6, assembly GCA_002279095.1. GTDB lineage: Bacteria > Actinomycetota > Actinomycetes > Actinomycetales > Cellulomonadaceae > Cellulomonas. The sequence continues at coordinate 1,963 of NCKG01000175.1, read as the reverse complement.
CAGAGGCCGGGTGCCTCGGCCTGGTAGGCCTCGCCGCGGGCGAGGTTCCGCAGGAAGGCCGCCTGCGCGACCGCTCGGGCCCGCTCGCCGATGGTCTGGTAGGTGCGGGACCAGTCCACGGAGAGGCCCAGGCGCCGCCACAGCGCCTCGAACTGCTGCTCGTCCTCCGCCGACAGGCGCACACAGAGCTCGATGAAGTTGCGCCGGGACACCGGCACCTGGTCGGTGGGCTTGACCGCCTTGCCGTCCGTGCCCTGGTGGGGCGGCACGAAGCCCTCGACGTACGGCAGCGACGGGTCGCAGCGGACGCCGTAGTAGTTCTGCACCCGGCGCTCGGTGGGCAGGCCGTTGTCGTCCCAGCCCATCGGGTAGAACACCTCGGCACCGCGCATCCGGCGGTACCGGGCGACCACGTCGGTGTGGGTGTAGGAGAACACGTGACCCACGTGCAGCGAGCCGGACACCGTGGGGGGCGGGGTGTCGATCGAGTAGACCTGCTCGCGCGCCGCCGTGCGGTCGAACGCGTACAGCCCCTGCTGCGACCAGGAGGCGTCCCAGCGCTCCTCGACCCCGTCGAGCGAGACCCGGTCCGGTACCTCGCGCACGGCACGGGTCGCCGGGACACGGGACGTCAAGGGGTTCAGCTCGGCCATGACCGCCATTCTCCCAGAAGCGCAGGTGGTGCTGCGCACGGCCCGGACCTCAGCGGGGCTGGTGGGCGGTGAGCCAGTCGAAGGCGGGTGCCGCCATCTCGCCCCAGACGGACCAGTTGTGGCCGCCCTTGGCGAGCACCTGAACGTCCACGGACACGCCGGTCCCTGCGGACGCCTTCAGCGCCTGCGCGTCCTTCACCGTGGCGCCGTCCTGCGCGGTGGCCGTCAGCAGGAGGTCGACCGGCGGGTTCGTACCGTGGGCGGCCAAGGTGCGCAGGTCGGCGGCGGTCCGGTCCGCCGGCCTCGCGGACAGGGCCGGGGCGTCCGGGGCGTTGCTGCCGGACATGCTGATCGCCGTGCCGAAGCGGGTGGGGTCCGTCAGCAGCAGGCGTGCGGCGCAGTAGCCCCCGCTCGACAGGCCCACCGCGGTCCACCGGGCGCTCGGGTCGGCACCGAACTCGCGCACCATCAGCTCCCGGACGTCACGGGTCAGCCAGGTGGCGACCTGGGGACCACCGGTCACGTCGGCACAGTCCCAGTTCTTGCCGCCGACGTTGGTCGTCGCCGCTACGACGATGGTCGGCGGCAGCGTGCCGGCCTGCATGCGGGCCGCCACCTCGGACGCCAGGTGCAGGCCGATGATCGCGTCGACCGGGTTCCCGGGGTACCCGGCGAGGCCGAGGATCACCCGGTACCGCGGTTGACGTCCGGGATCCCAGCCCGGGGGCAGCGCGACGACCACCTCGCCCTCGACGCCGGACGCGGTCCCTGTCAGGCGCCCGCGGACGAACCCGTCGGCGGAGCGGGTGAACCCCTCCGGCAGCGCCGCCGCGGTGCCGGACGGCGTGGCGGAGGGCCCCGCAGCACCGTGCTCCGCGGGGGAGAGCGCCGCCCCGGCGGCGTCCGCGGGGCCGAGGGCACCCAGCAGGTCGCTCCACGAGGTGAAGAACTGGTTGACGTGGTTGATGGCGGCGGCGGCCGTTGCCACCGCGAGCAGCTGGCACAGCAGCAGGAGGCCGATCCGCTGCAACGTGCGCAGCGGCCGCGTGCCCCGCACCCGGTTCCACAGCAGGACGGCGGCCGCCATCGCCGCGACCAGCAGCACCGCGACGGCGACCACCACCGTCAGACCGTCCGGTCGGCTCATGTCACACGGGGTCCGCGGCTGCTCGGCGGGCGCGGTAGGCGGCGACGTGGGCGCGGTTGGCGCAGTTGTTCACGTCGCAGAACCGCCGGGACCGGTTGCGGGACAGGTCGACGAGCACCGCCTGGCAGTCCGGCGCCTCGCAGAGCGCCATCCGCGCGTACTC
>NCKG01000174.1:0-4475 GCA_002279095.1 Cellulomonas sp. 14-74-6 | reverse complement strand
GCCGCAGCGGCGCGGGCGGCGGCGGCGAGCGGCAGGCCGGCTCAGGCGGCGCCCGGTGCATGGTTCGTCAACCCGACACCGAACGACCCGATCGTCGTGACCTCGGAGTACGGCATGCGGCTGCAGCCGATCTTGAAGATCTGGCGCCTGCACGCGGGCATCGACCTGATGGACGGCTGCAACCGACCGGTCTATGCGGGCCGTGACGGCACGGTGCAGTGGGCGGAGTACCGCACGGGCGCCGGAAACCAGGTGATGGTGGACCACGGCTGGGTGAACGGCTCGTCGCTGATGACCATCTACGACCACCTCAACAGCTTTGCCGTGTCGCCCGGACAGCGGGTGAGCGCGGGTCAGCTGCTCGGGTACGCGGGCATGACCGGTGGGGTCTCGACCGGGTGCCACCTGCACTTCGAGGTGTACATCAACGGTGCGACCGTGAACCCCCGCCCCTACCTCGGCATCTGAATCCACCTGCGACCGGGCGAGGGCCCTGTGTAGGCTCTTCCCCGCCTGTCGCGAGGGTGGGCTGAGGGGAGGGCGGCACGGTGGTCAAGCCGACCGGGCGCAGCCTCGTCGCGGCCAACCGCAAGGCCCGCCACGACTACACGATCGAGGACGTCTACGAGGCCGGCATCGTCCTCAGCGGCACCGAGGTCAAGGCGTTGCGCGCCGGCCGCGCGTCCCTGGTCGACGGGTGGTGCGAGGTCGACGGCGGCGAGGCGTGGCTGCACGGCGTGCACATCCCCGAGTACTCGCAGGGCACGTGGACCAACCACGCTCCGCGACGCAAGCGCAAGCTCCTGCTGCACCACGACGAGATCGAGCGGCTCGCCGCCGGGACCAGAGAGAAGGGGCAGACGATCGTTCCGCTGTCCCTGTACTTCCTGGACGGGCGCGCCAAGGTGGAGATCGCCCTGGCCCGCGGCAAGAAGGACTGGGACAAGCGGCAGGCGCTGCGCGAGCGGCAGGACAGCCTCGAGGCGCAGCGAGCCATCCGGGAGCGACGGGACCGGTGAGCAGGAGCAGGGACCTGAGGCGTGCCGCCGCGGCTGCGCTGACGGGAGTCGGGCTCGTCGCCGCCGTCACCGGGGGTCTGGTCGCGAGCGCGCGGCCCGCGAGCGCTGCGCCGCACGCAGCGGTGACCACGGGGCTGGCCACCACGGCGCCGACGGGCATCCAGACCGCCTCTGCGGGCCTCTCGCACAGGCCCGGGGACATGACCGCCGGCCGGGAGGTGACGCGGTACGACGTCCGGGCGGACGTCGGCGCGGACGGTCGCACCCGGGTGACCATCGACCTGGACCTCGACTTCGGCAACGATCCCGGGCACGGCCCGTACCTGACGCTGACGACGCGGCAGCGGTACGACGACTCCCACGACCGCCTGTACCAGTACTCCGACATCAGCGCGTCGAGCCCGACCGGGGCACCGGCCAACGTGAACAAGGAGAACGACCGGGACGCGATCGTCCTGCGGATCGGCGACCCGAAGAGCGGCGACGTGCAGGGCGTGCAGACCTACCGGATCGCCTTCACGGTGGACGGCTGGGTGAACCCCGCGAACAGCCAGCACAGCGGTGACGAGCTGTACTGGAACGTCATCGGCTCGGGATGGGTGGTGCCGATCTCGCACCTGTCGCTGGTGGTGACCGGGCCTTCGTCGGCAGTGGGCGCCGCCTGTTACGTCGGCAGCTACGGCAGCACCGACCCGTGCACGTCGGCCGCGGTGCAGGGCACCGGCGGCCGGTTCACGCAGGACGTGGTGGACGTCGGCCAGCAGTGGTCGGTGGTCACCGGGTGGCCGGCCGGCACGTTCCGTTCGCAGCCGATCCTGGGCCCGCGGTACGACCCCACGGCAGCCCTCGAACCGTTCAGCGTCGCCGGCGGAGCGGCGCTGGTGGTGCTGGTACTCGGTGCCGTGGTGGTGGTGCGGCGCGTGCTGCGGACGGGCCGGGACCAGGCGTACCTCGGGCTGACGCCGGGGCTGCGGCCGGCCTCCGGTCAGCAGGTGGCGACCGGGCTGCCGGGCAGGCAGGCCGTCGCGGTGCAGTTCACGCCGCCGGAGGGCACCGGGCCGGGTGCCGTCGGCACCCTGGTGGACGAGCGGGCGAACGCGGTGGACGTCACCGCGACCCTGGTGGACCTCGCCGTCCGCGGCTACCTGCGCATCGAGGAGGTGCCGCGCCGCGACCCGAGCAAGAAGCCCAAGGACTGGACGCTGGTGCAGCTGCGCGAGGCGGGCCCCGAGCTGCTGCCGTTCGAGACGGCGCTGCTCGGCTCCGTGTTCGCCGGCCGCCGGCAGGTTCGCCTGTCGGAGCTGCGCACCACGTTCGCCGCGTCGATGGCGGCGGTGCAGAGCAGCCTCTACCAGCACGCCACGGAGCGCGGGTGGTTCCGCAGCGACCCCCAGGCGGTGCGGAACCGGTGGCGGGTGAGCGGCGGGCTGCTCTCGGCGGGCGGCATCATCGCGCTGGTCGCGCCGTTGACCGCGCGGGTGCAGGTGCGCGGCGTCTCGCTGATCGGCGTCGCGATCCTGCTGGTCGGTCTGCTGACGCTGGTGCTGGCGCGACGTGCGCCGGCGCGGACCGCGGACGGGACGGCCGTGCTGGCGCAGGCCCTCGGCTTCCGGCAGTACCTCGCCACGGCCGAGGCGAACCAGATCCGGTTCGAGGAGGGTCAGGACATCTTCAGCCGGTACCTGCCCTACGCCATCGTGTTCGGGCTGGCCGACCGCTGGGCCCGGGTGTTCGCCGAGCTGGCGGCCCGGGGCCGAGCGGTCCCGCAGCCCAGCTGGTACACGGGGTACTACAACGTCGGCGCCGGCATGTTCTGGGCGCAGAGCTTCGCGGGGGCGATGGACCGGTTCTCGACGATCGCGACGCAGTCGCTGTCCGCGCCGACGCCGGGGTCGTCCGGCGGGTCCGGCTTCGGTGGCGGTGGGTTCTCCGGCGGGGGCGCCGGCGGCGGAGGCGGCGGGGGCTGGTAGGTCCGGGCGCGGGGGAGCGCGGACCGAGCGCTGGTCCGTGTCGGCGGGCTCGGGGACACTGGCGCGATGGACCTGCCGGTGATGCCGCCGATCGACCCGATGCTGGCCAAGGTCTCGTCGTCCATCCCACCCGGGCTGCTGTACGAGCCGAAGTGGGACGGCTTCCGCTCGATCGTGTTCCGGGACGGCGACGCGGTGGAGATCGGCTCGCGCAACACCAAACCGATGCAGCGGTACTTCCCCGAGGTGGTCGCCGGGATCCTGGCGCAGCTGCCGGAGCGGGTGGTGGTCGACGGCGAGATCGTCGTCCCCTCGACCCGGCACACCGGGCTCGACTTCGAGGCGCTGCTGCAGCGCGTGCACCCCGCCGAGTCCCGGGTGCGGCTGCTCGCCGCGGAGACGCCGGCGCGGCTGGTGCTGTTCGACGTGCTGGCGGTGGGGGACGACGACCTGCGGGAGCGGCCGTTCGCCGAGCGCCGTGCCGTCCTCGAGAAGCTGGTCGGGCCGGGTGAGGTGGTGTCCGTCACGCCGCAGACCGACGACCTCACGCAGGCTCAGCGGTGGTTCGAGCAGTTCGAGGGCGCCGGGCTGGACGGGGTGGTGGCCAAGGACGCCGCCGGCACCTACCAACCGGGCAAGCGCACGATGACCAAGATCAAGCACGAGCGGACCGCCGACTGCGTGGTGGCCGGGTACCGGCTGCACACGTCCGGCACGGACGCCGTCGGCTCGCTGCTGCTGGGCCTGTACCGGCCGGACGGGGTGCTGGCGTCGGTCGGCGTGGTCGGCGCGTTCCCGATGGCGCGTCGACGGGAGCTGCTCGCCGAGCTCGCACCCCTGGTCACCACCCTCGAGGACCACCCGTGGGGGGCGATGGCGACGGGTCGCACGCCGCGGGAGGCCGAGCACAGCCGGTGGGCGCGGGACCGTGACCTCTCGTTCGTCCCGCTGCGTCCGGAGCGGGTGGTCGAGGTGGCGTACGACCACCTCGAGGGCGACCGTTTCCGGCATACCGCGCAGTTCCGGCGGTGGCGGCCCGACCGTGACCCCTCCAGCTGCACCTATGCGCAGCTGGAGGAGCCGGTCACCTACGACCTGGCGGACGTGCTGGCCGGGCGCTGACCCGGGCTGCGGTGACCGTCGGCCCCGGCCGGTGCGCGCCGGGCGGTCAGTTGCCGCCCGTGCGGGCACGCCCGTCAGGCGCGTCGCCGCAGGGCGAACGCAGCACCGGCGACGCAGACGACGCACCAGGTCAGCAGCACCGCGACCGACCGGCCCGGCACCGTGAACGACCCGGGCGCCAGGCCGGCCCGGACCGCCTGCTGCCGGGCACCATCGCCCAGCTGATGTCCCAGGTGCTCGTCTGTCGTGGTGCTGCTGTTCTCGCCCGTCAGCTTCCCGGCGGACCGGATGCAGCATGCGTGTACAGCGCCCCCTTGGTGGAGCCCGCCTAGGTGTAGTGCCCTGGGAGGTTGTTGACGCGTTC
>NCKG01000173.1:0-4510 GCA_002279095.1 Cellulomonas sp. 14-74-6 | reverse complement strand
AAGTGTTTCACGCTGGGGAAGGTCCCGGCCCGGGACCCCTGGGCCCTACGGCCCGCCCACCCGCACCGCGCGGCCGCACAGGACCGCCACACGGGCACCACGGCTCGGGACCGGCCCGCGCCGTACCCTGGGGGCCATGCGCCCCACGACCTCTCGTCCCAGCCGCGGCACGTCGTGCTGACCGCGTCCGCCCTGGCCGCCGGAGCGGTGCACACGCTCGGCCCCAGCTTCCTGGACCCGGAGAACATCATCAGCTCCCTGGGCACCGCCGCGCTGATCGGCGTGATGGCCATCGTGTTCATCGAGGTCGGGCTGCTGTTCCCGATCCTGCCGGGCGACTCCCTGCTGTTCACCGCGGGCGCGCTGGTGGCACACGGCGGCTCGCACCTGCCGTCCATCTGGTGGCTGTCGCTGATCATGGTGCTGACCGCGTACGCGGGCACCCAGTGCGGCTACTGGATCGGCCGGACGCTGGGCCCGCGGGTGTTCAGCCGGCCGGACTCGAAGATCTTCAAGCAGGAGCACATCGACCAGACGTACGCCTACTTCGACAAGTACGGCGGCCGCACGCTGGTGATCGCCCAGTTCATCCCCTTCGTGCGGACGTACGCGTCGGTCGCGGCGGGCGTGGGCCGGATGCGGTACTCGCACTTCGCCCTCTACAACGGCATCGGCGTGGTGCTCTGGGCCGGCGGCGTGACGTGGCTCGGCTACGGGCTGGGGAACATCACCTTCATCAAGAAGAACATCGAGGTGCTGCTGGTCCTCATCGTGCTGATCTCGGTGGCCCCGGTGCTGGTCGAGGCGTGGCGGGCGCGGCGCCGGTCGCGCGTCGCCCGGCTGGCGACCTCCGACGTGGCGGTCGACGGGGCACCGGCGCTGGACGGCGACGAGGCCTGACGTGCAGGCGCCGCGCGAGATCGCCTCGTGGCTGTGCGACATGGACGGTGTGCTGGTCCACGAGGACCGCGCGCTGGCCGGTGCGGCCGAGTTCGTCGGCGCCCTGCAGCAGAAGGGCCGACCGTTCCTCATCCTGACGAACAACTCCGTCTTCACCACGCGTGACCTGCGCGCCCGGCTCGCGGCGAGCGGGATCGAGGTGCCGGAGGAGGCGATCTGGACGTCGGCCCTCGCCACCGCGCAGTTCCTGGTGGACCAGGCGCCCGACGGCGGTTCCGCCTACGTGATCGGCGAGGCCGGCCTGACCACGGCGCTGTACCAGGCGGGTTTCACGCTGACGGCCAGCCGGCCGGACTTCGTCGTGCTCGGTGAGACCCGGACGTACTCGTTCGAGGCGATCACGCAGGCGATCCGGCTGATCCAGGGCGGTGCGCGGTTCATCGCCACCAACCCGGACGTGACGGGTCCGTCCGCGGACGGCGACCTGCCGGCGACGGGAGCGGTGGCGGCGATGATCTCGGCGGCGACCGGGCGCAAGCCGTACTTCGTCGGCAAGCCGAACCCGATGATGATCCGGTCGGCCCTCAACCGGATCGACGCCCACTCCGAGACCACCGTGATGGTGGGCGACCGGATGGACACCGACATGGTGGCCGGCATCGAGGCGGGGCTGCGCACCTTCCTGGTGCTCACCGGGTCGACGCGTGCCGAGGACGTGCACCGGTACCCGTACCGGCCCACCGAGGTCGTGGGGTCGGTCGCGGACCTGGTTGCCCGCGTCTGACGCAGCCGCCCGGCGCCCGGATCGGACCTGAGGCCCTGGTCGGCGGCCCGAACGGGCCCTTCGTCCTCGCCGATCGCTACTCCCGGGTAGCACCCTCAGGAGGATGCGACACAGCGAGCTGGCCCAGGTGCTCCGCGCCGCCAACCCGTGGTGGTCCCGCCGCACGCGGGTCTCGTGGGCGGTCGACGACGTGCACCTCGCCCAGCGCGCCCGGCACGAGTGGCTGACCGGCACGCTCGCCGGCCGGGCCGCGCTGTCCGATGTCGCGCACGCCCCCGCCGGGAAGACGACCGTGCTGGTGGGCCCGCGCGGCGTGGGCAAGACGACGGCGGCGAAGGACGCCGTGGTCCATGCGCTCGCCGAGCCGGACCTGGACGCCCGTGCGGTGCTGTGGGTACCGGTCGAGGCGGCGCCCGACGACCCGTTCCCCGACCGCCCCGCGCTCGACGCCCAGGACCTGGACAACGCCCTCCGGCGGCCGACGCGGGTGGGCGCACCGGCGTGCGACCAGCCCCGGTTGGTGGTCGTGGACGAGGCGTCGGCGTGCGGCGACTGGGCCGACGTGCTGGCGACGCCGGTGCCGGGCGTCCGGGTGCTGGTGACGGCGTCCGTCGGGGGCGCGGCGGTGGAGCGGGTGCAGGCCGGCTGGGAGGGGGCCGCGACCGTGCGCTCGCTGCGTCCGTCGACCCTGGCCGAGCTGCTCGGCGCCCAGCCGGGTGCTGACGCCCGCACGGTGCGCGAGGAGTACCTGCGGTACGGCGGGTTCGCGCGGGCCGTGGCCGAGCGGCGGGACCTCGGGGACGTCAGCACCGGGTTCGTCGACCTGCTCGCCGAGGGGCTGCGGCGGGACCTGTGCACCGGTGACCGGTCCGCACCGTGCCCGATCGAGCAGCTGTTCGTCGCGGTGTGCAGGACCACCGGCCGGTTCGTCGAGCCGGCGGAGATCGCCGTCGAGCTGGGCATCCCCGCCGAGCAGGTGGGCCACCTGCTCGACCGGTTGGCGGACGCCGGCGTGCTGGACCCGCGACGGGGTTTCGTCGACCCGCTCCTGCACCTGCTGCCGTCGCTGCGCGACCCGTCGCTGCCGCACCCGTCGCAGGAGCACGTCGCGACGTACTCCTTCTAGGGCGATCAGAAGCTGACGGTCGGCGCCTGGCGGACCTGCGGCTCGTCCACCTCGAAGTACTCCGCCCGCGTGAAGCCGAACATGCCGGCGATCACGTTCGACGGGACCGTCTCGACCTTGGTGTTCAGGGCCCGCACGTTGGCGTTGTAGAACCGGCGGCCGGCCGCGATCCGGTCCTCCGTGTTGGACAGCTCGGCCTGGAGCTGCAGGAAGTTCTCGCTGGCGCGCAGCACCGGGTAGGCCTCGGCCACCGCGAACAGCCGTCCGAGGGCCGCGGTCAGGGCGTTCTCCTGCTCGGCCTGCTGGGCGGGGCCCGCGGCCGGGCCCGAGGCGGCGGCGCGGGCGCGCGCGACCTCGTCGAACACCGCGCGCTCGTGGGCGGCGTAGCCCTTGACCGTCTCGACGAGGTTGGGGATCAGGTCGTGCCGGCGGTGCAGCTCGACGTCGATCTGCCGCCAGGCCTCCTGCACCAGGTTCCGCAGCCGGACCAGGCCGTTGTACTGCGCCACCGCCCACAGCAGGAGCAGGACGACGATCGCCGCGACCACGATCAGGACGACGGACACGGGGTTCACAGGACGGCCTCTCCAGGGGTGCTGTCGGTGAGCGGATCGTAGCCGTGGTCCTGCCACACGTGGCGGGGAACGGCGCGGACGACCGCGGCCAGCACACCGAGGCGGGCCGCGAGGGAGTCCAGGTCCCAGCCGCCGGCCTGCCAGGACAGGATCCAGATCCCGTCGATGCGCCACGACACCCCGCGGGCGTCGCCGCGCAGCAGCCGCTCCATCAGCCGGGGGTTGATCACGTCGGTGGCGGTGCGCAGGTCGCCGGCGGTGACCCGGTAGGCGCGGTTGAAGTCCTCGGACTCGAACTGCATGTCCTGCGCGCCGACCAGGTGCGCCAGCACCGTGCCCAGGCCCTCGGGGGTCACCTGGACGGTGGGCAGGTACGCCGGCAGCCGCAGCGCGACCACGTGGGCGTGGTGCACCTGCCGGTTCTTGCCCTGGCCGGTGGTCCAGCGGTAGTCGAAGGCGACCGCGGGGTGCGCCTCGAAGGACCCCTGGACGACGTCGCACGCCCGGCGGTCGCGTCCCTGGCCGAAGGGATCGGACGACGAGATCGTCGTCCACTCGTCGTAGCGCTCCGCGTACTGCCAACCGGTGGCCTGCGCCCACACCTTCAGCCGCCGCCGGTTCTGCACGCGCACCCACGCCTGCCCGGCCGTCGCAGCCACGCTGAGCAGCACGACCAGCCAGAAGACCCAGCTGTTCACCCGCGGACCCCGGCGGCGCTCATGCCGACGTCATCGACACGTGCGGGGCGGCACGTGAGGCGGCTGGTCAGACAAGGCCGAGGTCGGCCAGGCCGTACAGGTAGTGGTAGGGCACGCCGAGGGCCTCGATCTTCTCGCGGGCGCCGGTGTCGCGGTCGACCAGGACGGCCACGCCCCGCACCTCGGCACCGGCCTCGCGCACCGCCTCGACGGCCGTGGCCACCGAGCCGCCGGTCGTGGACGTGTCCTCGACCACCACCACGCGCCGGCCGGCGATGTCCGGGCCCTCGATGCGGCGCTGCATGCCGTGCGCCTTGGCCTCCTTGCGGACGACGAAGGCGTCCAGGTCCAGGCCGCGGCTCGCCGCGGCGTGCAGGAGCGACGTGGCCACGGGGTCGGCGCCGAGCGTCAGGCCGCCGGTGGCGTC
>NCKG01000172.1:0-4593 GCA_002279095.1 Cellulomonas sp. 14-74-6 | reverse complement strand
AGTACGTGTCCGCCCGGCGGTCGGCGGCGTCGGTCAGCCGTCGTCGGGCCGCCGGCGCCAGCGCGGGGTCGGACCGGTCCCGCGCCGCGAGCACCCCCGGCAGGTCGCCGAACCGCGCGACCAGCTGGGCGGCCGTCTTCTCACCGATCCCCGGGACGCCGGGCAGCCCGTCGCTCGGGTCGCCGCGCAGCACGGCCAGGTCCGCGTAGGCCGCTCCCGACGAGACGCCGTACCGCTCGGCGAGCGCGCTCTGGTCCACCACCAGCAGGTCCTTGACGCCCTTCGACGGGTACAGCACCCGGACGCGCGCCTCGTCGTCGACCAGCTGGAACAGGTCCCGGTCGCCCGTCACCACATCGACCGGCGCCCGCTCCGCCGCGGGACGGGCCACCTCGCGGGTCACCAGCGTGCCGATCACGTCGTCCGCCTCGAACCCCGGGGCGCCGACCCGCGCGATGCCGATCGCCGCGAGCACCTCGACGATCACCGGGATCTGCGCCGTGAGGGCAGCCGGCACCTCCTCGACCCAGCGCTCACCGTCCTGACCGGCCACCCGGTGCGCCTTGTACGTGGGGATCGCGGCCACCCGGAAGGCCGGCCGCCAGTCGTCGTCCCACGCCGCGACCAGCCGGGCGGGCCGGTGGTCGGTCACCAGCCGGGCGATCATGTCCAGCAGCCCGCGCACGGCGTTCACCGGCGTGCCGTCCGGCGCCTTGACGCTGTCCGGCACCCCGAAGAACGCCCGGAAGTACAGCGACGCGGTGTCCAGGAGCATCAGCCGGTCGGCGCGGTCGGTCATGGCGTGGAGTCTGGCACCCGGGTCCCACGTCGGGCCCGACGCCTGCGCACCAGCTCGGCGCTGAACGCGACGACGGCGAAGACGGCGGTGAAGACGACGTCCCGTGCACCGTCGAAGTCGCGCATCACGGCTTGGACCCCGACGAAGACCGCCGCCATGAGCGCGGCGTGTCCCAGGGCGTGCAGGACGTCGGATCGCAGCATCCGGCCATCGTGGCGTGCTGGACGGCCGGGCGGGGCCGGTTCGGCAGGCTCAGCCGGCGGCGTTGAGGTCGAGCTGGGCGTCGACGACCGCGATCACCGACCACGTGCCACCCTCGGCGTCGGTCAGCTGGTAGGTCGGCACCAGCACGGCGGCGCCGGACGGCAGCTGGGTGACGGCCAGCCCGAGGCGGGCGGACGTGATGGTCACCCGGCGGACCGGCCAGGCGATCGCACTGCCCGCGGACGGCGTGGTCGGCGCCACGGGCGGGACGGTGGACGACGGGGCTGCGGTCGGCTCGGCGCCCGGCGTCACGGCCGGTGCGGGCGCGATGACACCCGGACCGGCGGTCGCGGTGCCGGACGACGCGGCGGCAGGCGCCGTGACGGACGGCTGCACCTGCGGCGGGACGGCCCCCGAGGTCGCCGACCCGGTGCTCGCGGCATCCGGCGGCGGTACCGCCCCCGACGTCGCAGAGCCGATCGCCGGATCCTCCACACCGCTGTCCACCTGCACGCCCCCGGCTGCCATCGGCACCGGGCCGCCACCGAAGGCGCCGAACCGCGGGTCGTGGAGCCGTTCCACCGCTGCGGCCGGGCTGATCACCTGGTAGCGGCCCAGGTCCACCAGCGGCGCGAGCGGTCCCCACAGTGACTGGACACCCGAGCCGACCAGGGTGGCCGACCACGTGACGCCCGTCAGCTGACCATCCACCACCTGCGAGAACATCACCGTCTCGCGACCGGCCGTCGGGACCGTCGCCCCGGCGCCGTCCTGTACGGGCTTCTCGGGCTGGCCGACCTGGACCGTCGCGCCGGTCAGGTCGACGCCGAGCGCGTGGAACAGCGCCCGCACCTTCGCCACGGCCGCGTCGCCGGTCGGTGCCGCCGCCACGTTCGGCCCGCACACCGAGGCGTTGGCCGCGGTCTTCTCGCCGGTGCACGTCCACGGGTCCCAGGCCGGGTCGGAGTACGAGAGCGTCGCCATCCCGTCCCCGGAGAGGGTCAGCACGGCACCCTTGCCGTCCGGCGTCCCGACGGTCCAGGTGCCCCACTGCGCGCGCGGCTCCCCGGGCACCCCGAGCACCTTGGCCGCTCGACGGACGGTGTCGGCGCTGACCACGGACGCGGCGTCGAACGCCCGCGCGGTCCCGGTGCCGCCCGTGGTGGACAGGCCGGACGCGGTGAAGACCGTGCGCGAGCCCCACCAGCGGCCCGGTGCGGGCACGGCGATGGACGACGACGAGGCGCTGCCCGATGCCGCACCGTTCGCGGGCGCTGCCACGTCGGCCCCCGCGCGCTGCGGACCACCGACCTGCGGACCACCGAGCGCGATCGCCGGCAGCGGTGTCGCACCGGCCGTCGAGCTGCCGGCCGTTCGGCCGCCCAGCGCATACGCCCCGCCGCCGACCACCGCGAACGCCGCGACGGCCGCCGCGACCTGCAGCCACCGCGGGGCAGCCGTCGGCCGCCACCGACGTCGCGCCGCCTCGGCGGCCGGGCCCGAGCCCGTCGCCACCTCCGTGCGGCCGACGTCGACACCCGTCGCGGCGCGCAGCGTCGCTGCCAGGCGACCCGCGTCCGGTGCCGCGCCGGCTGCGGGGTCGGCGCCGCGCAGCCGGTCGAACGCCGGGTCGCCGTTGGACGCCGGGTCGTCCTTGGACGCCGGCTCGTCACCGACCGTCGGCTCGGGCGCCGGCGGCACGTCCGGAGGGACCGACCCGTCTGACGGCGTCCAGCCCGGCAGCTTCTCGCTCATGACGACCTCCGTCGACCTCCGTCGGGGCCGCCCGTGCGACCCGTCATCCGTCCTGTGTCCGCACCGCCGCCGACCTTGCACGCCGCGTCGACGACGCCGGCCGCGAACCGGCCCACGACTCCGGCGACCGTCCGCCCCTCAGTCCTCGTCGGCCGCCCACGCCGCGGCCAGCCGCGCCCGCGCACGGCTCAGCGCCGCATCGGCACCACCCCGGCCGATCCCCAGCACCGCGGCCAGCTCGGCACCGCCCAAGCCCTCCCAGGCGGCGAGCAGCAGGATCTGCCGATCCCGGGGCGCCAGACCGGCGAGCACCCGGCGCACCCGCTCGTCGCCGACCGCACGCAGCGCGGGGTCGTCGTCGCCCTCCGGCGGCTCGGGCAGCTGGTCCATCACCAGGGGACGCACCTTGCGGCGGTGGTTGGCCAGCACGTACGCCGCCGTCCGGTACAGCCACGGCAGCTCGGCGCCGTCCGGCACGTCCTCGCGCCGCCGCCAGGCGACCACGAGCACGTCGGCCGTCAGGTCGTCCGCGTCCCCGATGCCGTCACGGCGCACCAGGTACCGGTGCACCGCGGTCGCGTGCTGACGGACGAGGGTGGTGAACCACGCCTCGTCGTGCGCCGGCACGGTGGTCGGCTCGAGCGAGGTCCTCGCTGACACGGTGGCTCCTGGAGGCGCGGACGCACGGACACCCCTGTGGTGTGCCCAGCGTGCCGGATCTTGCACGCCGCAGGGTGCGGAACCGCCGCACGCCGGGCGGGCGCCCTGCGCACGGTTCGCCCGGGCGCCCGACGACGGGTCCTCAGAGCCCCTCGGCCACCGCCGCCGTCGCCCGCAGCCACGCCCGCCGGGTGGCCGGCCGCAGCTTCTCGTAGTCGATGGGGCCGCCCGACACCAGCGCCCGCTCGTAGGGCACCTCGACGACCGTCCTGGTCAGCGCCCCGAAGTGGGTGCGCAGCCGCTTGGCCAGCGCCTTGTCCACCTTGGGATCGGGCGCGGACAGCACGGTCACCGCCTTGCGGACGGCGTCCTCGTGGCCCATCGCCCGCAGGGCGTCGAGCGCCCACGCGGCCGACTGCGCGGTGTCCTCGCGGACCGTGGTCACCACCACCAGCTGGTCGGCGGAGTCGACCGCCGCCCGCCAGTTCGAGGCGCGCATGTTGTTGCCCGTGTCCACCACCAGCACCCGGTAGAACTGCGACAGCAGCCGGTGCAGGCGCTGGAAGCTCTCCGCGTCGACGGAGGCGACCGAAGCGGCGTTCTCGTCCGAGGCGAGCACGTCGAACTGCTCGGTCGGCTGGGTGCGCATGTACCCGTCGAGGTCGCCGATCCGCACGGCGCCGTGCGAGGTCAGCGTCGGCAGCGAGCGCAGCAGGTCGACGGCGGTGCGGGTGTGGTCCGACGGGGCCGACCGCCAGCCCAGGGTGCCGTGCGTCTCGTTGTTGTCCCAGGCGAGGGTGTACCCGCCGCGCTGCAGGCCGAACGTCGAGGCGAGCAGCATGGTGGCCGTCGTCTTGTGGGCGCCGCCCTTGGGGTTGATCACCACGACGGTGCGCGGACCGTCCAGGGACCGGCGCACGGCGGCGACGTCGGCACGCAGCCGGCGCTCGGCGCGGCCGGGACCGGGCTTGACGGTGCCGAACGTCAGCGTGCGGACACCGCGCTGCCAGCCCTGACGGGCGGGGCCGTTGCGGTCCGCGCGGCGGACGGACACCAGGTCCTCGAGCGTGGGCAGCACCTCGCCGTCGCGGCGCCTGCCGGCGGCGGTGTCGGCGGTGCTGCGGGTCTGCGTGGTGCGGGGCTCGGTGGCGCCCGGCTCGGCGGTACGGGCGTCC
>NCKG01000171.1:0-4604 GCA_002279095.1 Cellulomonas sp. 14-74-6 | reverse complement strand
GGTGATCTCACCGTTCAGCGGGTTGCCACCGTCGACGTACAGCAGGTCGGCCATCGCACCATCGTCTCTCATGGGTTCACGAGCCCCGGACCGCGGTCCCGGGTGCGGCGAGGATCCCACCCGAAACCCTCACAAGCCACCCGGGAGGTCCTCCGGTGGCGCACAGGGAGCCGTGCGCCGTCCCGTCCCGGTCACGAACGCGGTGCGCGCCTCAGTGCTTCCCCTTGGACGACTTCTTCGCACCGTGGGCCTTCGCCGAACCGGACGACGCCCTCGTCGTCGCGAGCTTCTTGCCCTTCTTCCCCTTCGCGGGCTTCCCGCTGTCCGCGTGCGTGGAGCCCGTGGCCTTGCCCTTGGCCGTGGACTTGCGCTGCGACTTCGGCTCGACCTTCGGAGAGCCGGTCGACGCCTTGCCCGGCGTCCCGGTCGACGCCGCCTCGTCCGTCGCTCGCGGCAGCGGTTGGGCGTCCGCGGGAACCGCTGCTGGTGCGGCCGGGTGAGCCGCTGGGGGGAGCCGTCCCGCCGGCGCGGCGCCGGCGTCCCCGCTGACCAGCGCCTCGCGCAGCTGGACGCCCGGCCGGAAGCGGGCCACGGTCGTCGCGGCCACCTCGACCGCCGCGCCGGTCCGCGGGTTCCGGGCTGTGCGTGCGGACCGAGCGACCGGCTCGAACGTCCCGAAGCCGGTCAGGGCGACGCGTTCGCCGGCGACCAGCGCCGCCGTGATCTCGTGCAGCACGGCGTCGACCGCGTGCGCCGCCTGCGCGTGGCTCGCGCCGTCGCGTGCCAGACGTGTCGCGAGCTCGGACTTGCTGACCATCGGACCCTCCTCGGTGTCGGACGTGCTCCCACGCTAGGTGGTGCACGCCCCGCCCGGGGCCGGCACGCGGGACCAGATCGCCAACGACGTCTGGTCCCGCGCCGCGCATTCAGCTGCTGCGGGAGGCGCCCAGCTCGAGGTGCACCACGGGCCGGGCCGCGACGATGGGGACGGGCGGCAGGTGCTTGGCCGGCAGGGTGGCGGGCCGCCACGCCTCACGACGGGCCTCGAACTGCGTGATCTCGGCCTCGTGCTGCAGCGTGAGGCCGATGTCGTCGAGGCCCTCCAGCAGCCGCCAGCGGGTGTAGTCGTCCACTGCGAACGGCACCACGACGTCGTCGCACGTGACGGTCTTCGACTCCAGGTCCACGGTCACCTCCGTGCCCGGGTGCGTCTCGAGGACCTTCCACAGCAGCTCGACGTCCTCCTGGGCGACCTGTGCAGCGAGCAGCCCCTGCTTGCCGGAGTTGCCGCGGAAGATGTCGGCGAACCGCGCCGAGATCACCACGCGGAACCCGTAGTCCTTCAGCGCCCAGACGGCGTGCTCGCGCGACGAGCCGGTGCCGAAGTCGGGACCGGCGACCAGCACCGAGCCGCTGCGGTAGGCGTCCTGGTTGAGCACGAAGGCCGGGTCCCCGCGCCAGGCGGCGAACAGGGCGTCCTCGAAGCCCGTGCGGGTGACCCGCTTCAGGTACACGGCCGGGATGATCTGGTCGGTGTCGACGTTGCTGCGCCGCAGCGGGACGCCGACGCCGGTGTGCTGGGTGAACTTCTCCATCGTCGTCGTCCTCGTCTCAGGCGGTCAGCAGGTCGGGGGTGAGGGGCGAGCCGTCCGGGGAGACGACGTCCGGCCCGAGGTCCGACACGGACGACAGCGTCCCGCGGATCGCGGTCGCGGCCGCCACGAGCGGCGACACGAGGTGCGTGCGACCGCCCTTGCCCTGCCGGCCCTCGAAGTTGCGGTTGGACGTCGAGGCCGATCGTTCGCCCGGCGCCAGCTGGTCCGGGTTCATGCCGAGACACATCGAGCAGCCGGCGTTGCGCCACTCCGCACCGAAGTCCAGGAAGATCTTGTCCAGGCCCTCCGCCTCCGCCTGCAGACGGACGCGTGCCGACGACGGCACCACGAGCACGCGGACGCTCTCCGCCTTCTGCCGACCCTTGACGAGCTTCGCGACGGCGCGCAGGTCCTCGATCCGCCCGTTGGTGCACGAGCCGATGAAGACGGTGTCCACCGCGATCTCGCGCAGCGGCTGTCCCGGTGTCAGGCCCATGTACTCGATCGCCCGCTCGGCCGCGACACGCTCGTTTGCGTCCGCGATCTGCTCGGGCACCGGCACGTTGCCGGACAGCGGCAGCCCCTGGCCCGGGTTGGTGCCCCAGGTGACGAACGGCTCGAGGTCGGCCGCCTCCAGCACCACCTCGGCGTCGAACTGTGCGTCGTCGTCCGACCGCAGCGTGCGCCAGTACTCCACGGCCGTGTCCCAGTCGGCCCCCTCAGGAGCGTGCGGACGGCCCTTGAGGTACTCGAACGTCGTGTCGTCCGGCGCGATCATCCCGGCGCGGGCGCCGGCCTCGATCGACATGTTGCAGACGGTCATCCGGCCCTCCATCGTCAGGGACCGGATCGCCTCCCCGCGGTACTCCAGCACGTAGCCCTGACCGCCGCCGGTCCCGATCTTGGCGATGATCGCCAAGATGATGTCCTTGGCGCCGGCCCCCTGCGGCAGCTGACCGTTCACCGTGATCGCCATGGTCTTGAACGGCGCGAGCGGCAGCGTCTGCGTGGCCAGGACGTGCTCCACCTCGCTGGTGCCGATACCGAACGCGAGCGCACCGAACGCGCCGTGGGTGGACGTGTGCGAGTCGCCGCACACCACCGTCAGGCCCGGCTGCGTGAGGCCGAGCTGCGGACCGACCTGGTGCACGATCCCCTGGTCGGCGTCGCCGAGCGAGTGGATCCGCACGCCGAACTCGGCCGCGTTGCGCCGCAGCGTCTCGATCTGCGTC
This sequence comes from Cellulomonas sp. 14-74-6, assembly GCA_002279095.1. Classification (GTDB taxonomy): domain Bacteria; phylum Actinomycetota; class Actinomycetes; order Actinomycetales; family Cellulomonadaceae; genus Cellulomonas. The sequence continues at coordinate 1,777 of NCKG01000171.1, read as the reverse complement.
CGGCTGGTCGGGTCCGCGATGGGCAGGTCGATGTCCAGCGTCGGGGTGTTGTGGTCCTCGGTCGCGAGCGTCAGGTCGGGACGACGCACTCCCCGACCCGCCAGCCGCAGGCCCTCGAACGCCTGGGGGCTGGTGACCTCGTGCACCAGGTGCAGGTCGATGTAGAGCAGGTCGGGAGCACCGTCCGTGCCGCGACGCACCACATGTGCGTCCCAGACCTTTTCCGCCAGCGTGCCGGTCATAGGTGAGTCCCGTCTCGTCGTGCTGTCCCGTGTCCTCGTCGTCGGCGTCAGCCTCGGCACGAGTCGCTGTGCGACCCGCCGAACCCGCGGCTTGCATCTCAGGGTTCGAGACGCCAATATCGACCTATGGACAACTCTAGCGGAGTCGGCGTCCTCGACAAGGCCGCCTCCGTCCTCAGCGCCCTCGAGGCCGGCCCGGCGACGCTCGCACAGCTGGTCACCGCCACCCATCTTGCCCGTCCCACGGCGCACCGACTGGCCGTCGCGCTCGAGCACCACCGCCTCGTCGCCCGCGACCTGCAGGGACGTTTCGTGCTCGGACCCCGGCTGTCCGAGCTGTCCACCGCCGCGGGCGAGGACCGCCTCCTGGCGACCGCCGGCCCCGTGCTCGCCGCCCTCCGGGACCACACGGGTGAGAGCGCCCAGCTCTACCGCCGCCAGGGCGACATGCGCATCTGCGTCGCCGCCGCTGAGCGTCCGGTCGGTCTGCGCGACTCGATCCCGGTCGGCGCGACGCTGACGATGCTCGCCGGGTCCGCCGCCCAGATCCTGCTCGCCTGGGAGGAGCCGGACCGGCTCCACCGCGGGCTCCAGGGCGCCAAGTTCACCGCCACGATCCTGTCCGGGGTGCGCCGACGGGGCTGGGCGCAGTCGGTCTCGGAGCGTGAGGTCGGTGTCGCGTCCGTCTCCGCACCCGTGCGCGGACCGTTCGGGCGGGTCGTCGCGGCCGTCTCGGTGTCCGGTCCGCTCGAGCGGCTCTCCCGGCAGCCCGGCCGGCTTCACGCCGCCGCGGTCGTGTCCGCCGCGAACCGCCTGACCGAGGTGCTGCGCCGCACCGGCGACTGACCTCGTGGTCGACGTCCACCGGGCCGGCGACAGCACGACGAAGGCCCGGTCACCTCGGTGACCGGGCCTTGTGCGTACCCCCGACCGGATTCGAACCGGCGCTACCGCCGTGAGAGGGCGGCGTGCTAGGCCGCTACACAACGGGGGCCTACGCCTGCGCGACCGGAGACGCGCGTGCGGATGAACACTCTACCCGATGCCCGGACTCAGCCGGACAGCGGACCAGCGGTGCTCACGCTGGGGTACCAGGACTCGAACCTAGACTAAGTGAACCAGAATCACTCGTGCTGCCAATTACACCATACCCCAAGGGCGAAACCTGGGCCTCGCACCGAGAGTCAAGCCTACCCGAGCGGGCACCGTAAGCGCAAAACGACCGGATCGCCGTCACGCCCGGGCGCGTCGCTCAGTCATCCGCCTGGTCTCCGCCCTCGTGATCGGCGCGATGCCGGGCGCGGAACTTCGACGCCTTCACCCGGTTCCCGCAGGTCTTCATGGCGCACCACTCCCGGCGACCGCCCCGCGACCGGTCCAGATAGATCTGGGTGCACTCCGGGCGCGCGCACTCGCGCAGCAGCGCACCATCGGCGGATCCCACGATCTCGACCGTCTCGCGCGCGAGTGTCGCCAGGCCCTGACGAATGCTGCCGGCGCGACTCACGCGGACGTCGCCGGGCGACGAGGCATCC
>NCKG01000170.1:0-4631 GCA_002279095.1 Cellulomonas sp. 14-74-6 | reverse complement strand
AAGGTGCTGACCGAGGCTGCGATGTCGAGCCGGTCCGACCCGCTGCTCGGCCTGAAGGAGAACGTCATCCTCGGCAAGCTGATCCCCGCCGGCACCGGGCTCGCCCGGTACCGGGACATCGCGGTGGAGCCGACCGAGGAGGCGAAGGCCGAGCTGTACCCGGCCTTCGGCTACGACGAGATCGACTTCCCGGCCCTCGGCATGGGGACCGGCGACGCGATCCCGCTCGAGGACATCGACTTCGGCGACTACCGCTGACCGATCGCACCGCCCGAGGGGCCCGCCGGTTCGCCGGTGGGCCCCTCGGCGCACCGGCACGGTCGTGCCCCTGCCGGCACGTCGTCCCACGTGCTGCTTTGACGCCTGTTCGGCCGCCAGGTAACCTGGGACACCGTGCCCGCGTCGTCGGGCCCTTGTGCGTGCACGCATCGCGCCGCTGATTCGGACCAGCTCCGAGGCGGTGGCAGCGGCACCGGGTGACAGCCCGACCGTCACGACCGACCAGGACCCCGTCCTGGTCCGCGCCGCGGAGGACCGGGTCGACACGCCCGGGCGCGGGGGTCGGTGCGGGACGCTAGACCAGCCGGGGTAGTCGCGCGACGAGCGTCGATCCGGGAACCTGCCGGCCGTCCTGGGTGACGGGTCCGGTCGACCAGAGATCCATCGACAGACGGAGACGCAGTGCCCACGATCCAGCAGCTGGTCCGCAAGGGCCGGCAGGCGAAGACGAACAAGTCGAAGACGCCTGCCCTCAAGGGCTCCCCCCAGCGACGCGGTGTGTGCACCCGCGTCTACACCACGACCCCGAAGAAGCCGAACTCGGCCCTGCGCAAGGTGGCGCGCGTGCGCCTGTCCTCGCAGGTCGAGGTGACGGCCTACATCCCGGGTGTCGGGCACAACCTGCAGGAGCACTCGATCGTGCTGGTGCGCGGCGGCCGTGTGAAGGACCTGCCCGGCGTCCGCTACAAGATCGTCCGTGGTGCCCTCGACACGCAGGGCGTCAAGAACCGCAAGCAGGCGCGCTCCCGCTACGGCGCGAAGAAGGGCTGAGTCCAATGCCTCGCAAGGGTCCGGCCCCCCGTCGGCCGCTCGTCGTCGACCCGGTCTACGGGTCTCCCGTCGTCACCCAGCTCATCAACAAGGTGCTGCTGGACGGCAAGAAGACCGTCGCGGAGTCCATCGTGTATGGCGCCCTCGAGGGTGTCCGCGAGAAGACCTCCGGCGACCCCGTCGTCGTGCTGAAGCGCGCGCTCGACAACGTGCGCCCCGCGCTCGAGGTCAAGTCCCGTCGTGTCGGCGGTGCCACCTACCAGGTCCCGGTCGAGGTGCGCCCGGTGCGCGCCACCACCCTGGCCCTGCGCTGGCTCACCGACTTCTCCCGCGCCCGCCGCGAGAAGACGATGACCGAGCGCCTCATGAACGAGATCCTGGACGCATCGAACGGCCTCGGTGCCGCGGTCAAGCGCCGCGAGGACATGCACAAGATGGCCGAGTCCAACCGCGCCTTCGCGCACTACCGCTGGTAACAACCGGCGGGTCGGGGGGCGGCGGCCCACGTGGCTGCCGCCCCGCCCGACCACCCGAGCCAACCGACAAGGGGCGTACACAACGTGGCACTCGACGTGCTCACCGACCTGACCAAGGTCCGCAACATCGGCATCATGGCGCACATCGATGCCGGCAAGACCACCACGACCGAACGGATCCTGTACTACACAGGCATCACGTACAAGATCGGGGAGGTCCACGAGGGCGCCGCCACGATGGACTGGATGGAGCAGGAGCAGGAGCGCGGCATCACCATCACGTCCGCCGCGACGACCTGCTTCTGGAAGAACAACCAGATCAACATCATCGACACCCCCGGCCACGTCGACTTCACCGTCGAGGTGGAGCGTTCGCTGCGCGTGCTCGACGGCGCGGTCGCGGTGTTCGACGGCAAGGAGGGCGTGGAGCCCCAGTCCGAGACGGTGTGGCGCCAGGCCGACAAGTACGACGTGCCGCGCATCTGCTTCGTCAACAAGATGGACAAGCTCGGCGCCGACTTCTACTTCACGGTCAAGACGATCGTCGACCGGCTGAAGGCCCGCCCGCTGGTCATCCAGCTCCCGATCGGCTCGGAGAGCCAGTTCATCGGTGTCGTCGACCTGGTCGAGAACCGCGCGCTGGTGTGGCGCGGCGAGACGGCGCTCGGCGAGAAGTACGACGTCGAGGAGATCCCGGCCGACCTGGTCGAGCGTGCGGAGCAGTACCGCGCCGAGCTGATCGAGGCCGTCGCCGAGACCGACGAGGAGCTGCTGGAGAAGTACCTCTCCGGCGAGGAGCTCACCGTCGCCGAGATCAAGGCGGGCATCCGCAAGCTGACGATCTCGTCCGAGGCGTACCCGGTGCTGTGCGGGTCGGCGTTCAAGAACAAGGGCGTGCAGCCCATGCTCGACGCCGTCATCGACTACCTGCCGTCGCCGCTGGACGTGCCGTCCATCGAGGGCCACGACGTCAAGGACGAGTCCATCGTCGTCGAGCGGCACGCCGACGCGACGGAGCCCTTCTCCGCGCTGGCGTTCAAGGTCGCCGCCCACCCGTTCTTCGGCAAGCTCACCTACGTCCGGGTGTACTCGGGCAAGGTGGCGCAGGGCGCCCAGGTGCTCAACTCGACCAAGGGCAAGAAGGAGCGCATCGGGAAGCTCTTCCAGATGCACTCCAACAAGGAGAACCCGGTCGAGGAGGCCCAGGCCGGCCACATCTACGCGTTCATCGGGCTGAAGGACGTCACCACCGGTGACACCCTGTGCGACCCGGGCTCGCCGGTGGTCCTGGAGTCCATGACCTTCCCCGAGCCCGTCATCGACGTGGCGATCGAGCCGAAGACGAAGGCCGACCAGGAGAAGCTGTCCACGGCCATCCAGAAGCTCGCCGAGGAGGACCCGACGTTCCGGGTGCGCCTGGACGACGAGACCGGCCAGACCGTCATCGGCGGCATGGGCGAGCTCCACCTCGACATCCTCGTCGACCGCATGCGTCGCGAGTTCAAGGTCGAGGCGAACGTCGGCAAGCCGCAGGTGGCGTACCGCGAGACCATCCGCCGCAAGGTGGACAAGATCGAGTACGTCCACAAGAAGCAGACCGGCGGTTCGGGCCAGTACGCCAAGGTCCAGCTGTCCTTCGAGCCGCTGGACACCGCCGAGGGCGAGGTCTACGAGTTCCAGAACGCCGTCACCGGTGGTCGCATCCCCCGCGAGTACATCCCGTCGGTCGACCAGGGCATCCAGAGCGCCATGCAGCAGGGCGTGCTGGCCGGCTTCCCGATGGTCGGCGTCAAGGCGGTGCTGCTCGACGGTGCCTACCACGAGGTCGACTCGTCCGAGATGGCCTTCAAGATCGCCGGCTCGATGGTCCTGAAGGAGGCAGCGCGCAAGGCCGACCCGGCCCTGCTCGAGCCGATCATGGCCGTCGAGGTGCGGACGCCCGAGGAGTACATGGGCGACGTGATCGGCGACCTGAACTCCCGCCGCGGCATGATCCAGTCGATGGAGGACGCCACCGGCGTGAAGGTCGTGCGTGCGCACGTCCCGCTCTCGGAGATGTTCGGGTACGTCGGCGACCTGCGGTCGAAGACCCAGGGTCGTGCGGTGTACTCGATGCAGTTCGACAGCTACGCCGAGGTTCCTCGCAACGTGGCCGACGAGATCATCAAGAAGACCCGGGGCGAGTGAGTCCCGAGGGTCGAACCCTCGCAGTACCAGCAACACACCCGACCCGGAGGACCGCACGCTCGTCGGCTACCGTTCGTAGGCGACGACGGGCAATCTCTACCAAGTCCTGAGGAGGACACCCAGTGGGCAAGGCGAAGTTCGAGCGGACCAAGCCGCACGTCAACATCGGGACCATCGGTCACGTCGACCACGGCAAGACGACGCTGACCGCCGCGATCTCGAAGGTGCTGCACGACAAGCACCCGGACCTGAACCCCTTCACGCCGTTCGACGAGATCGACAAGGCGCCGGAGGAGAAGCAGCGCGGTATCACCATCAACATCGCGCACGTCGAGTACCAGACCGACAAGCGCCACTACGCGCACGTCGACGCCCCTGGGCACGCCGACTACATCAAGAACATGATCACGGGTGCGGCGCAGATGGACGGCGCCATCCTGGTGGTCGCCGCCACCGACGGCCCGATGGCCCAGACGCGTGAGCACGTGCTGCTCGCCCGCCAGGTCGGCGTCCCCTACCTGCTGGTCGCGCTGAACAAGTCCGACATGGTGGACGACGAGGAGATCCTCGAGCTCGTCGAGGTCGAGGTGCGCGAGCTCCTCTCCTCGCAGGGCTTCCCGGGCGACGACGTCCCCGTGATCCGCGTCTCCGCGCTGAAGGCGCTCGAGGGCGACCCGGAGTGGGTCAAGTCCGTCGAGGACCTGCTGGACGCCGTCGACGAGAACGTGCCGGACCCGGTGCGCGACATCGACAAGCCGTTCCTCATGCCGATCGAGGACGTCTTCACGATCACCGGCCGCGGCACCGTGGTCACCGGTCGGGTGGAGCGCGGTCGCCTCAAGGTGAACGAGGAGGTCGAGATCGTCGGTATCAAGGAGAAGTCGATCAAGTCCACCGTCACCGGCGTGGAGATGTTCC
>NCKG01000169.1:0-4686 GCA_002279095.1 Cellulomonas sp. 14-74-6 | reverse complement strand
CATGGCGAGCCAGGAGGTGGCGAAGCGGTCGAACCGCTGGTGCGCCGCCGCGGGGTCGAACCACGAGCCTCGCTCGCGCTGGCGGACCAGCTCGTCGAGCCAGTCGCGCGCGTCCTGCGCGGCGGGGAAGTGGGTGGGGCAGTAGACGCGACGACCGTCGGCGCCGGGGTAGAACGCCTGCCACCACCCGGCCGGTCGACGCCGGACCCCACCGAAGCTGCGCGCCATGATCCCCCGCTCCGGGCGCCCGTTTGATAGCCAGTCGCCCTCCGCCCGTGGAACCGAGTTGGAACCGAAGCGGGCTGAAACGAGCGTAGAACGGCCCGCGTGGAACCGAAAGTCGGTCGGTGCGGGACGGCTCGGCGCTAGGTCGATTTGGCATCTGACCTGCGGAGATACACGGAGCGGACGACGGGAATCGAACCCGCGTAGCCAGTTTGGAAGACTGGGGCTCTACCATTGAGCTACGTCCGCACCGGTCCGCCAGGGCGGACCGCGGCCCTCAGGGTACCGGGCCGATCAGGCCTTCCGGCGCACCACCCGAGCCGCCTGGGCGGCCGCGATCCCGCCGATGCCGCCGCGTCCCGCCCGCAGCCGCGTGAACGCCGACGCGTCCGGTCCGCCGGGCACCCGCCGCGGCAGCGAGTCGACGGCGACCAGCCAGCTCGGCCAGCCGAGCAGCCGTGCCGCGGCCTGCAGCCGCTCCGACTCGTTCTCGCTCTCGCCGAGCCGCTCGGCCAGCAGCTCCTGCAGCTCGTCGGCGGCCTGTGCCCGGTCCGCCGCACGGGCGAGGGCCGAGGCCCCGTGCGCGCCGACCGGCCCGTCGGAGATCCCCACCGGGTTGCCGAACGGGTCCAGCTCGAGCGGCACGTCCTCCGCGCCGACGCTCGGGTCGCTGACGTAGTCGACCAGCTGGCCGCCGCCCCGACCCGCCCACAGCCGCAGCAGCGCGTCCTTGACCACGACGACCGAGGCCACCACGGCATCGGTGCGGTCGCTGATCGCCTCCGCGAGCTCGGGCAGCCGCCGTCGGTGCGAGGCGACGTGGCCCAGCGGCGACTCGGGCACGGCGACCGTCCAGCCGTCCTCCGTCGGCCCGACCCAGCCGGAGAACCGCTCCGCCGTGAGGATCTCCAGCAGCTCGTCGTGCGCCAGCCGGGTCACCAGCACGGCGTAGGTCAGCCCGTTGGGGCCGCCCACCTCGGTCTCGCCGTAGAAGCTCATCGGCGCCAGTCTGCCGGACCTCGGCGGTCCGCAGCCTCGGACCAGGCCGGCCCGCGCGCCGTCCGCTCGGTCCACGGGGCCGTGCGTCCGGACGGCAGCGCCGGGCGCTGGGAGCGGATTGGGGCGCGAGGATGCCGTGACGTACGATCGAGGGTCGCCAGCGCGAGGTCGACGCCGCCCTGCTCGATCCCGGGCGGTACGCGCGACGCACGCGCCCCCGCCGGAGCACCGGCGCCCGCCGAACCAGTTGGAGAGCACCCGAAGTGAAGAGCGCCGTCGAGACCCTGGAGCCCACGAAGGTCAAGCTGACCGTCGAGGTGACGTACGACGAGCTCAAGCCGAGCATCGAGCACGCGTACCAGCACATCGCCGAGCAGGTCACCGTGCCGGGCTTCCGCAAGGGCAAGGTGCCGCCGCGCATCATCGACCAGCGGGTGGGCCGGCCCGCCGTCATCGAGCACGCCGTCAACGAGGGTCTCGGCGAGTTCTACGCGGAGGCCGTGCGCGACAACAAGCTGCGCCCGCTCGGCCAGCCGAACGTCGAGGTGACCCAGGTCCCGGGCCTGACGAGCACCAAGCCGGGCGAGGAGGGCGAGCTGCACTTCACCGCCGAGGTGGAGGTGCGTCCGCAGATCACCGTGCCGGAGCTCGACGGTGTCAGCGTCGCGGTCGACGACATCGACGTGACGGACGAGGACGTGCAGGCGCGTCTGGACGGGCTGCGCGAGCGCTTCGGCACCCTGGTCGGCGTCGACCGGCCTGCCGCGGACGGCGACTTCGTCCAGATCGACCTGGTCGCGACGATCGACGGCGAGGAGGTCGACACGGTCAGCGGCGTCAGCTACCAGATCGGCTCGGGCAACATGCTCGAGGGTCTCGACGAGGCGCTCACCGACCTGTCGGCGGGGGAGACCACCACGTTCGAGAGCGCCCTGGTCGGCGGCGAGCACGCCGGTCAGACGGCTCAGGTCACGGTCACGGCTTCCACGGTCAAGGAGCGTCAGCTGCCCGAGGCCGACGACGACTTCGCCCAGCTCGCCAGCGAGTTCGACACCCTGGACGAGCTGCTGGAGGACCTGCACGAGCAGGTCGGCCGCATCAAGACCCAGAACCGTGCCGTCCAGGCCCGGGACCGGCTGCTCGAGCAGCTGCTGGCCGACCTCGACATCCCGGTCCCGGCCGGCGTCGTCGAGGCCGAGGTGGTGCGCCACCTGGAGTCCGAGGGTCGCCTCGAGGACGACGTCCACCGCGCCGAGGTCACCGAGCAGACCACCACGGCCCTGCGCAACCAGATCCTGCTCGACACGCTCGCCGAGGAGCTGCAGGTCAAGGTGAGCCAGCCCGAGCTGCTCGACTACCTGGTGAACGCGTCGCGCCAGTACGGCATGGACCCGAACACGTTCATCCAGACGATCGACCAGCAGGGTCAGATCCCGTCGATGGTGGCCGAGGTCGCCCGCTCCAAGGCGCTCGCCGTGGCGCTGCGCCGCGTGACCGTGACGGACCCCGCCGGTGCGACGGTCGACCTGTCCGAGTTCATCGGCACGGACGAGGAGGAGGCGGAGGCACACTCTGCCGAGTCCGACGAGGCCGGCGAGAGCACGGAGCAGGCCTCCCCGGTCGCCACCGACACCGCGACCGACATCTCGGCGGTCGTCCGCGACTGAGCTCGCAACCGTCACGACGGGCCCGGGTCGGCACCACGCCGGTCCGGGCCCGTCGCACGTCCGGCCGCCCCGGCCGGGCTGACGCAGCCGCTCGAAGCCGGGGTGTGCGCCCCGTGCGCCGTCAGCGAAACGGCCCCCGCGCCGGACATGGCCCCACCGGGCAGGGCGTTAGGGTCGCTGCAGCGTCGCCGCCCAGCAGGGTCCCTCGCGGGAGCCGGACCGGGCGGCACGGTGATCCACCAGCACTCGACGAGGGAGCCCATCCGTGAACGAGCAGGTGCCGGCGATCGCCCGGGCCGATTCCCCGGGGTTCGGTCTCAACGACTCCATCTACAACCGTCTGCTGCGCGAGCGCATCATCTGGCTCGGCTCGGAGGTGCGCGACGAGAACGCGAACGCCATCTGCGCCCAGATGCTGATGCTCGCTGCGGAGGACCCCGACAAGGACATCTGGCTGTACATCAACTCGCCGGGCGGGTCGATCACGGCCGGCATGGCGATCTACGACACCATGCAGTTCGTCCAGCCGGACGTCGCGACGATCGGCATCGGCATGGCCGCCTCGATGGGGCAGTTCCTGCTCTCGTCGGGCGCCAAGGGCAAGCGCTACGCCACGCCGCACGCCCGCGTGATGATGCACCAGCCGTCCGGCGGCATCGCCGGGACCGCGACCGACGTGCGGATCAACGCCCAGCTGATCCTGCACATGAAGACCGTGCTGGCCGAGCTGACGGCCCAGCAGACGGGCAAGACGATCGAGCAGATCAACTCCGACGCCGACCGGGACCGCTGGTTCACGGCGCCCGAGGCGCTCGAGTACGGCTTCGTCGACCACGTCGTCGAGACGGCCCACGCGGTCACCGGCCGCGGCGGCACGGCCTGACGCCCGACGACCTGAAGAGGAGACCTTGATGAGCATCGAGTCCCAGTTCGTCGCCGCTGCCGGCCGTCTGGCCGGCCCCGGCGGCCTCGCACCCGCCTCGCCGTCCGGCCGGTACGTGCTGCCTCAGTTCGAGGAGCGCACCGCGTACGGGTTCAAGCGGCAGGACCCCTACACCAAGCTGTTCGAGGACCGGATCATCTTCCTCGGCGTCCAGGTGGACGACGCGTCCGCGGACGACGTGATGGCCCAGCTGCTGGTGCTGGAGAGCACCGACCCCGACGGTCTGATCACCATCTACATCAACTCGCCCGGCGGCTCGTTCACCGCGCTGACCGCGATCTACGACACGATGCAGTACATCAAGCCGCAGATCCAGACGGTGTGCCTGGGCCAGGCGGCCTCCGCCGCCGCCGTGCTGCTCGCGGCGGGCTCGCCCGGCAAGCGGCTCGCGCTGCCGAACGCCCGCGTGCTGATCCACCAGCCGGCGATCGAGGGCGGCGGCTACGCCCAGGCCTCGGACATCGAGATCCAGGCCAACGAGCTGATCCGCATCCGGGAGTGGCTGGAGCAGGCGCTCGCGCACCACACCGGCCAGCCGCTGGAGCAGGTGCGCCAGGACATCGAGCGGGACAAGATCCTGACCGCTCAGCAGGCGGCCGAGTACGGGCTGGTGGACCAGGTGCTCGCCAGCCGCAAGGGCGTGGTGCCCACCACGGTCCAGCCGTCCTGACGAACGCAGCGGCCGGTCGGCCGGCGCGGTGCGACACCGCAGGACCTGTGTCCTAGGTGCCTCCCGCGACCGGCTGACCGGCTGAGCAGGACACGCCGGTCGTTCCGGGGGGTACGGCTGACACGGCGCCTGCCGTGGTGTCCAATGGGAAGACGCGCACCGCCGCCGGAGCCGTGCTGCGG
>NCKG01000168.1:0-4798 GCA_002279095.1 Cellulomonas sp. 14-74-6 | reverse complement strand
CACCGGCCGGGGGACGCGCCCTCGGCCTCGTCCCCACCGGCGGCAGGCGTCGCCGGTGCGCGCATGAGAGAGAAGACGTTGGCCGCTCCGACACGCCGGCAACACCCGGTCCGCACGCTCACAACGCTCGGCGTCCTGATCGTCGTGGCCTTCGCCGCGATCGTCGCGGGGACGAAGTGGTCCTCCGCGACGTTCGCGCCGAAGCTGGCCCTCGACCTCGAAGGCGGCACCCAGATCATCCTCACGCCGGTCGCGCAGCAGGCCGGTCAGGTGACCTCCACGACGATCAACCAGGCGATCGACGTCATCCGGCAGCGTGTCGACTCCTCCGGCGTCGCCGAGGCGCAGATCACCAGCCAGAGCGGCAACAAGATCGTCGTCGCCCTTCCCGGGCACCCGTCCGAGGAGACGCTGAACCTGGTGCGGACCTCCGCCCAGATGGAGTTCCGGCCGGTGCTGCAGGTCGGCAACCCGGGCCCGTCGCCGGCCGCGACCGCCTCGGCCACCCCGACACCGGGGGCGACTCCGTCGTCCGCGGCCACACCCGCGGCGACGCCCGCCGCGACGCCGTCCGCCACGGCGACGGCCGAGGCGAACCCTGCCGCGTCCGCCAGCGCGAGCCCTGCGGCCTCCGCGGGCGCCACACCGGCACCGTCCCCGTCGGCCAGCGGACCGACGTCGCCGAGCGACGTCGCCTACTACGTCACCCCGGACGTGCAGGCCAAGTTCGACTCGCTGGACTGCACGCAGGCGTCGAACCGGACCGGTGGGGTCAACGGCCCGGCCGATGCCGCCTTCGTGACCTGCGACACCGCCGGCACCGCGAAGTACATCCTCGGGCCGGTCGAGGTCAAGGGCTCCCACATCGCCAGCGCCTCGTCGGGCCTGAACCGCCTGCAGAACGGCGGCACCGGGAACCAGTGGGTGGTCGAGCTCTCGTTCGACTCCACCGGCACCACGCAGTTCGGCAACGTCAGCTCGCGGCTCTACAGCGAGACGGCGCCGCTCAACCGGTTCGGCATCGTCCTCGACGGTCTCGTCATCGAGGCGCCGACGATGAACGGCGTCATCAACAACGGTCAGGCGGAGATCTCCGGGTCCTTCACCCGGCAGAGCGCGGCCACCCTGGCCAGCCAGCTGAACTTCGGCGCGCTGCCGATCAGCTTCCAGGTGGAGAGCGAGCAGCAGATCTCGGCGACGCTCGGTTCCGAGCAGCTGCAGAAGGGCCTGCTCGCCGGCCTGATCGGCATGGTGCTGGTCGTCATCTACTCGCTGGTCCAGTACCGGGTGCTCGGCCTGCTGACCGTCGCCTCGCTGGTGCTCGCCGCGATCATCACCTACGCGGTGATCACCCTGCTGTCCTGGACCCAGGGCTACCGCCTGTCGCTCCCCGGTGTCGCCGGTCTGATCGTGGCGATCGGTATCACGGCCGACTCCTTCATCGTCTACTTCGAACGCGTCCGCGACGAGCTGCGTGAAGGGCGAGCGCTCGGCGGTGCGGTCGAACGTGGCTGGGACCGCGCACGGCGCACCATCCTGGCGTCCGACGGGGTCAACTTCCTCGCCGCCGTCGTCCTGTACGTCCTCGCCGTCGGCAGCGTGCGCGGCTTCGCGTTCACGCTGGGACTGACGACGATCATCGACCTCGTCATCGTCTTCACGTTCACGCACCCGATGATGGAGATCATCAGCCGCTGGCCGTTCTTCACCGAGGGCCACCGCTTCTCCGGCCTCGACCCGCGGCGCCTCGGCGTGCCGACCACCCGCTACGTCGGGCGGGGTCGTGTGGTCACAGGGGGCGAGTCCACCGCGACGGCGGCCCCCGAGGCGGAAGGCCAGGGGAGCGGTCGCCGCAACCCCGTGCCCGTCGGCTCCGGCGCAGGGACGCGCGCCACGGCTGCCGCCGGCGGCGGCATGACGATCGCCGAACGGCGGGCCGCCCAGCGACGAGCCCAGGCAGGCAGCCCGCCCACCGACGCCGGCGCCGACGAGAGGCCCACCGCCACCGAAGGGGACGAGCACTGATGGCCGTCGGATTCGCCCAGTGGGGCAACGACCTCTACACCGGTCGGCGCTCGTACGACATCGTCGGCCGCCGGCGCGTCTGGTACGTCGTGGCCGCCGTCCTGGTGGTCAGCTCGGTCGTCCTGCTCTTCGCCCCGGGGCTCAACCCGGGCATCGAGTTCCGCGGCGGCTCGGAGTTCGTCGTCTCCGGCATCTCGAACAAGGACCAGCAGCTCGCGGTCACGACCGTGCAGGCCGTCGACACCAAGGAGGTGCCGCGCGTCAGCACCGTGGGGAGCGGCGCGCTGCGCGTGCAGACCCGGACGCTGAGCAACACCCAGGTGGAGCAGGTCAAGGGCTCGCTCGCGACGGCCTACGGTGTGCCCGAGACGCAGGTGACCAGCACGTTCATCGGCCCGACGTGGGGCGGTGACGTGTCCCGCAAGGCGGCGACCAGCCTCATCGTGTTCCTCGTGCTCGTCGCGGCCGTCATGACGCTGTACTTCCGGAACTGGCGGATGGCCGTCTCGGCCCTCGTCGCGCTGTTCCACGACGTCACGCTGACCGCCGGGGTCTACGCGGCCGTCGGCTGGGAGGTCACCCCGGCGACGGTGGTCGGCTTCCTGACCATCCTCGGCTACTCGATCTACGACACCGTCGTGGTGTTCGACAAGGTGCGCGAGAACACGGACGGCGTGCTCGACCAGTCGCGCTACACCTATGCCGAGAAGGCCAACCTCGCGGTCAACCAGACGCTGGTGCGGTCGATCAACACCTCGGTCGTCGCGCTCCTGCCCGTCGCCTCGATCCTCTTCATCGGCGCGTTCGTGCTCGGCGCGGGGACGCTGCGCGACATCGCCCTCGCCCTGTTCGTCGGCATGCTGGTCGGCACGTTCTCGTCCATCTTCCTGGCGACCCCGCTCGAGGTGACGCTCCGGGAGCGCGAGCCCGCGTTGCGTGCGCACCGCGCCCGGGTGCTCGCCGCCCGGACCGGATCCGGTTCGCCGGCCGCTGCCCGCGAGGCACCGCTCGTGGGTGCCGCCACGCGCACCGTGGGTCCGCTGCACCCGGGCTCGCACCAGGGCGTCGCGGCCCAGCCGCGCCGCCGGCGCCGGTGAGCGCAGCGCCCGGCGTGCCCGACCGTGCGGCGGTCGCGGCACGCGTCTCGGAGCTGATGCGCGAGGTCCCCGACTACCCGGAGCCGGGGATCCTGTTCCGCGACATCACGCCGGTGCTGGCCGACGCGCAGGCGTTCGCCGACCTGGTCGCCGTCATGGCCGCGGCCGCGCCCGGACCGGTCGACCTGGTAGCGGGGATGGAGTCGCGCGGGTTCCTCCTCGCAGCACCCGTCGCGGTCGCGCTGGGCGCCGGCCTGGTGCCGGTGCGCAAGGCGGGCAAGCTGCCCGGTCCGACGCTTTCCGAGACCTACGAGCTCGAGTACGGAACGGCGACGCTGGAGCTCCACCCGTTCACCGTCCCGGCGGGCTCCCGGGTGCTCGTGCTCGACGACGTGCTGGCCACCGGCGGGACCGCGGCTGCCACGCTGCGCCTGTTCGCCGACTGCGGCGCGCGGGTGGTCGGCATCGGGGTCCTCGCCGAGCTGGCGGCGCTCCGCGGCCGCGACCAGGTGCCCGGTGTACCGGTGGACGCGCTGCTGACCCTGCCGTGAGGCTCTGCCCGGACGGGCTGCGTGACGGCCCCCGGACCGCCCGCCGTACACTCGCACGCACACAGCGGTGCCGTACCGCCCGGACGGAATCGGTGACCCTCGTCGGGCGTTGGTAGTGGGACCGCGGGGAGAGGGGGTGTCGACATGACGGAGCAGCAGGTCGCGCCCGCGCAGTCGGACCCCGGAGACTCGCACGGCTCGAGCGCACGGTTGCGCGCGCGTCTCGCACGGCTCAGCGGGCGGGGGACGACGACGTCGCCGGCGATCGAGCCGGTGCTCCAGGCCGCCCGGACCAACCACCCGAAGGCCGATCTGTCGATCCTCGAGCAGGCCTATGCCGTCGCGGAGAAGGCCCACCGCGGCCAGCTACGCAAGAGCGGTGACCCGTACATCACCCACCCCGTCGCGGTCGCCACCATCCTGGCCGAGCTGGGCATGACGCCGTCGACGCTGGCAGCGGCGCTCCTGCACGACACCGTCGAGGACACCGACTACTCCCTCGACCAGCTGCGCGCCGACTTCGGTCCCGAGGTCGCGATGCTGGTCGACGGCGTGACCAAGCTCGACAAGGTCCAGTACGGGGACGCCGCCCAGGCGGAGACCGTCCGCAAGATGGTCGTCGCGATGGCGCACGACATCCGCGTCCTGGTGATCAAGCTGGCCGACCGGCTGCACAACGCGCGCACCTGGAAGTTCGTCTCGCCGGCCTCCGCCGAGCGCAAGGCGCGCGAGACGCTAGAGATCTACGCGCCGCTCGCCCACCGGCTCGGCATGAACACGATCAAGTGGGAGCTCGAGGACCTGTCGTTCGCGACGCTGTACCCCAAGGTCTACGACGAGATCGTGCACCTGGTGGCCGAGCGGGCGCCCGCGCGCGAGGAGTACCTCGGCATCGTCCGCGAGCAGGTCAGCGCCGACCTGCGGGCCGCGAAGATCAAGGCGACGGTCACCGGCCGCCCGAAGCACTACTACTCGATCTACCAGAAGATGATCGTGCGGGGCCGCGACTTCGCCGACATCTACGACCTGGTGGGCGTGCGCGTCCTGGTCGACACGGTCCGTGACTGCTATGCCGCGCTCGGCGCGCTGCACGCGCGATGGAACCCGGTGCCGGGCCGGTTCAAG
>NCKG01000167.1:0-4810 GCA_002279095.1 Cellulomonas sp. 14-74-6 | reverse complement strand
AGATCCTCGCGGACCACCTCGACCCGGCGGAGTGGGACCTCGCCCACGAGGCGGGGGCCGCGAAGGGCCGGGCCGGCGTGGCGATCGCGTCGCGGTTGCCGATGACGGCCGTCCGCGTCGGGCTCGGGACGGGCGCGACGGGCGACGCCGGACGGTGGGTCGAGGCGGACGTCACGCTGCCGGACGGCCGGACGCTGACCGTCGTCTCGGTGTACCTGCACTCCGCGACGGTGGGCGCACCGTCGCTGGAGGAGAAGTACGCGTTCTGCGAGCACGTCGGTGCACGGCTGCGGGAGCTGGCGCAGGCGGGCGGCCTCGCCGTGGTCGGGGGCGACCTGAACATCGCGCACCGGGAGGTGGACATCAAGAACTGGAAGGGCAACCTGGCGAGCGCCGGCTTCCTGCCGCAGGAGCGGGCGTACCTGGACCACTGGTTCGACGAGCTCGGCTGGCACGATCTCGGTCGCGAGCTGGGCGGCGACGGTCCCGGGCCATACACCTGGTGGTCCTGGCGGGGCAAGGCGTTCGACAACGATGCGGGGTGGCGGATCGACTACCAGCTGGCATCGGCGCCGCTGGCTCCGCTCGCCGTCGGGGCGAGGGTGGACCGCGCGCCGTCGTACGCCGAGCGGTTCAGCGACCACGCCCCGCTGGTGGTGGAGTTCGACGCCTGAGACTGCCCGTCCGGGTGGCCGTCCGGTCCCACGCCGTGGCGCCGGCTCGCGCTCGGACCGGCTCCGTCAGCGGCCGACGGGGGAGAGCCCGAGCGAGCGCCCGGCCAGCCCCCGCGGCCGGACCGCGAGCCGCTTGGCGATGTCGGCGAGCACCCGCGCGGCCGGCGCGTCCGGGTCGGCGGCCACCACGGGGGTCCCGCCGTCGCCCGCCTCGCGCAGCGACACGTCGAGCGGCACCTGACCCAGCAGGGGCACGTCCGTACCGGTGATGCGGGACAGGCTCTCGGCGACCCGAGCACCGCCGCCGGCACCGAACAGCTCGAACCGGGTGCCGTCCGGCTGCTCCAGCCAGGACATGTTCTCCACGACACCGATCAGCCGCTGGCGCGTCTGCACCGCGACGGCACCGGCCCGCTCGGCGACCTCGGCTGCGGCGACCTGGGGGGTGGTGACCACCACCAGCTCGGATGCCGGCAGCAGTTGGGCCACCGAGATGGCGATGTCGCCCGTCCCGGGCGGGAGGTCGAGCAGCAGCACGTCGAGGTCGCCCCAGAACACGTCGGCGAGGAACTGCTGCAGGGCCCGGTGCAGCATGGGTCCGCGCCACACCACGGGCTGGCCGGGGGCGACGAACTGGCCGATCGACACCACCTTGACGCCGTTCGCCAAGGGCGGCAGGAGCATGTCGTCCACCTGCGTGGGCGGGTGGTCGGCACCGAGCATGCGCGGCAGCGAGAAGCCGTAGATGTCCGCGTCGACCACACCGACGGACAGCCCCTGGCGCGCCAACGCCACCGCGAGGTTGGCCGTCACGGAGGACTTGCCCACGCCACCCTTGCCGGACGCCACCGCGATCACCCTGGTCAGCGAACCGGGCTGGGCGAACGGGATGACGGGCTCGCCGGCCCCGCCGCGCAGCCGGGAGCGCAGCTCGGTACGCTGCTCGGCCGTCATCGACCCGAGCTGGACCACCACCTCGTCGACGCCCGGCACCGCGGCCACCGCGGCCGTGACGTCCCGCTGCAGCGTGTCCTTCAGCGGGCAGCCCGGCACGGTGAGGTCGATGCCGACCACGGCGCGGCCGCCGTCGAGCTCGACCGAGCGCACCATGCCCAGCTCGGTGATCGGCCGGTGGATCTCCGGGTCCTGCACTCGCGCGAGCGCCGCCCGGATCGCTTCCTCGAGGCCACCGGGGGCGGGAGGCGTGGCGGTGGGCGGGGTGTCGGTCGGCATGGGGCAATCCTAGGTGCGGCGGCCCCTCCGGCCGCTGTGACGATGGTCGCTCAGCGCCGGATCAGGCCTGCGGGGCGGCGCGTGCGACGTCGGCCGCCGCGGCCGGGCCGGTCTCCGGCTCCCGCTCGGTCAGGTCCTCCAGCAGGGCCCGGAGCTCGGAGCGCACGAAGTCTCGGGTCGCGACCTCCGACAGCGCGATGCGCAGCGCCGCCATCTCCCGGGCGAGGAACTCGGTGTCCGCCAGGCTCCGCTCCGCCTGCTGCCGGTCCTGCTCGAGCGCGACGCGGTCGCGGTCGTCCTGCCGGTTCTGGGCGAGCAGGATCAGCGGCGCCGCGTACGAGGCCTGCACCGAGAAGCAGAGGTTCAGCAGGATGAACGGGTACGGGTCCCAGTGGCCGACCAGCCCGACGACGTTGAGGAGGATCCAGACGATGATGAAGCCGGTCATGTAGAGCAGGAAGCGTCCGGTGCCCATGAACCGGGCGAACGCCTCCGCACCACGGCCCACGGCATCGGGGTCGAGCGCAGGCCGCCAGGTGCGGCCCTGCTCGCGCGGGGTGTCCAGCCGACGCTCAGCCACGCTGCGCACCCGTCGTCTCGTCGTCGACCTCGCGCCAGTCCTCGGGCAGCAGGTGGTCCAGCACGTCGTCCACGGACACCGCGCCGAGCAGCCTGCGCTCGGCGTCGACGACCGGGAGCACCAGCAGGTTGTAGGTGGCGAGCTCACGGGTGACCCTCAGCAGCGGCGCGTCGGCCGTCACCGGTTCGATGTCGGTGTCGACGATCGCTCCGATCGGCTGGTGCGGCGGTTCGCGCAACATGCGCTGCAGGTGCACGACGCCGATGAACCGGCCCGTCGGCGTCTCCAGCGGTGGGCGCGCGACGAAGACGACCGATGCGAGGGCCGGGTTGAGGTCCTGCCGTCGCACGTGCGCGAGCGCCGTGGCGATCGGCGTCTCGGGGCCCAGGATCACCGGTTCGGTGGTCATCAGGCCGCCGGCGGTGTTGTCCTCGTAGGCGAGCAGCCGGCGGACGTCCCGCGCCTCCTCCGGCTGCATCAGGCCCAGAAGCTCCGCCTGCTGCGCGTCCGGCAGCTCGCCGAGCAGGTCCGCCGCGTCGTCGGGCTGCATCGCCTCGAGCACGTCCGCCGCCCGCGTCAGGTCCAGGACCTGGAGGATCTCGACCTGGTCGTCCTCCGGCAGCTCCTCGAGCACGTCCGCGAGCCGCTCGTCGTCCAGCGCCGCGGCGACCTCGAGCCGACGTGCGGTGGTCAGGTCGTGCAGCGCGTCGGCGAGGTCGGCGGGTTTCAGGTCGGCGTACTGCGCGAGGAGCAGCCCGGCGCCCTGGACGTCCGTCGAGCGGGCGAGGCCCCGGACCCGGTCGGCGCCGACGAGCATCGTCTCGCCACGGCGGCGCAGCAGCCCACCGGCGGGCCGGGGGCGCCGGACGAACAGCTGGGTGGCCAACCAGTCGCCGTTGCGCTGCCGTTCGATCGCGACGTCCTCGATCACGGCGGTGCCGGAGGCGTCGGAGAAGTCGACCCGTCGCCCGACGAGCTCGGCCATGATGCGGACCTCGCCGTTGCGCGGCTTGAAGCGGCGCACGTTCATCAGCCCGGAGGTGATGACCTGTCCCGTGCTGATCGAGCCGACGCGTCCGATCGAGAGGAACACCTGCCGGCGGCCGGGGATCTCGCAGACCAGGCCGATCACGCGCGGGGATGAGCTACTTCGGTAGACGACGACGACATCTCGGACTTTCCCGATCCGGTCGCCGGCGGGGTCGAACACGGCGCACCCGGCCAGGCGCGCGACGAAAACCCGCTGTGTGCTCATGGTTCCAGCGTACTGTCCGCAACCTTCGGATCAGGGGCGGGTGACGGCATCCGGTGGCCATGACGCGCCCGCATGGAACAATGGACCGATGAGCATGCTCAACACGTCAGGCCCCGCGGGCGAGATCGGCGAGACGGTCGCCACGGTGACCGAGTACGAGGCCGCGCAGAAGCTCGTCTCGCAGCTGATCGCGGGGGAGATCCCGGCGAGGGCGATCGCGATCGTCGGCGTCGGCGTGCAGACCGTGGAGCGGGTCACCGGACGCCTCGGCTATGCGAACGCCGCGCGCTCCGGCGCGGTGAACGGCGTGCTCATCGGACTCTTCCTCTCGGCGATCTTCGTCCTGGGTAACCCCGCCGTCCCGATGCAGGCCTTCGTCGGGATCCTCTTCGTCGGCGTCGCGATCGGCATGATCCTGAGTCTCATCACGTACTCGATCGTGCGCCGCCGCCGCGACTACGCGAGCGTCATGCAGCTCAAGGCTGATCACTACGAGGTGACGGTGCTGCCGGATTCGGTCGGCAAGGCGCGTCAGGTGCTCGGTCGCGCCGTGACGCCCGTCCCGCAACCCGGTCGCGCCGCCGCCGTGCCCACCGCCCCCGCCGCCGGTTCCGCGGGTGGCCCCGCGGTCGCGCCTCCGCAGTACGGCGAGCGGATCGAGGAGCCGCCGCGCTATGGGGAGCGCATCGCACCGCAGCGCCCGCCGATGCCGCCCGCCCCGCCGGTCGCCCCGGTGCTGCCGGTGCCCGCTGAGCCCGCGCCGTCCGCCGACGCCCCCGCCGCCGCGCCCGAGGCGCCGGCCCAGGATCGGCCCGTCGAGGACGCGCCGTTCGAGGACGTGCCCGCTGAGGGCGAGAACCCCGCCGAGGGCGAGAACCCGGCGGGCGACGGCGCCGCGCGATGACCACGCTGCGCGAGGAGCGGTTCCGCATCCCGGTTCCGCTCCCCGCCGGCACGGTCGAGGTCTCTGCGGTGCTCGGCCCCGCGAGTGGCGGCGCCGAGGGCGGTGTCGACGCGCCGACCGTGGCGATCGCCCACGGGGCGGGCGCCGGCATGGACCATCCGAAG